>JASHRI010000238.1 GCA_030037435.1 Candidatus Acidiferrales bacterium
TATGTGATGTTGTACATCAATTTCGGCCTCTATCTGGGAATTGCGCTGGCGATGCCATGGGTGCTTTACCAAATATGGTTGTTCGTGGCGCCGGGTCTCTACAAGCATGAACGAAAGGCGGTGGCCGGCTTCATCATCTCGGCGACGGGGCTGTTCTTATGCGGAGTGGCATTTGCCTACTACGTTATGTTGCCGCAGGTGTTGACGTTCGTTGTGGAGTTTAGCAACACCGGGCCGGTCAGGCCTTGGATCGACATCAACGAGTGCTTCAACCTGGTCCTGATCGTGCTCCTGGGACTTGGGATAATTTTCGAGCTCCCCGTGGTGATTTTCATACTGTCGATATTCGGAATCGTCACGCCGAAGTTTCTGATGAAGAATTTCCGATACGCGATGCTGATTATCGCCGTCGTAGCAGCCGTCGTGACCCCAACGCCCGACGCGACGACGATGATGATTTTCATGGCTCCGATGGTCCTGCTCTATCTTGCGGGAGTCGTTGTCTCCTACGCGGTTGTGCGGCGCAAGAAAGCGCGCGCGCTGGCGGAAGGACAGGCCAGCTAGCGTGCACATTTCCTGGAAGTTTGCGCTCGCCGCTGCTGCGCTCTCTGGATTTTGGGTGGTTTCCTGCGGCTCGAACAACACGCGCTCAACTCCATCCGCGGACGTTTCGGCTTCTGCCCAGCCGGCGGCTACCGAAAGCTCCTTGCCCCCCGTGATTTCGGCTGGGGACGTTGCTCCGCCTGCATCCCAAACAGGCGGCTTTGACGGCGCCAAGGCCTACGAACAGGTTGCCAAGCTGGTCAGCTTCGGCCCCCATGCGCCGGACACGCCCGCGATTCGCAGCGTTCAGTCCTACATTCGCTCTCAATTGCAAGGCTTCGGCTGCGCAGTCGACGAAGATAACTTCCACGCCCAAACGCCCCTCGGGTCTCTCGCCATGGACAACATCGTCGCCAAAATTCCCGGCACGAGCCCGGGGATCATTTTGCTGCTCACTCACTACGACACAGTTCGCCTCGATAATTTCGTCGGCGCCGAAGACGGCGGCTCCTCCACCGGCCTGATGCTCGAAATGGCGCGGGTGCTCTGCGGCGGGAAGCAAAAATCCCCCAATGCTGTCTGGATCGCGTTCCTTGACGGAGAAGAAGACCAGCAGAATTTCGAAACTGTGGAGCAGGCCCAAACCATATGGAATGCCAACGAAAACACGTTCGGAAGCCGAGAGCTAGCTGCGCGCATGGAGCTCTCCGGCGACCTGAAAAACATTAAAGCCGTAATTTTGGCCGACATGGTCGGACAAAAAGACCTGCAAATCGAGGACGACACAAACTCAACGCCTTGGCTTCGGGACTTGGTTTGGAAGACAGCCGATCGCCTGGGATACGCGCACATATTCACCGATAATCGGGCCGCTATCGGCGATGACCACCAGCCGTTTCTCATGCGCGGTGTGCCGGCGCTCGATGTGATTGACTTGAACGGTTACATGCAGGAAGGCTACTGGCACACTCCGCAAGATACCCTCGACAAAATCAGCCCGCGCAACCTGGCGATCGTCGGCCACGTCATCCTCGAATCCGTAGGCGAGCTCCAACAAAAATTCCGCTGATCCGGCTAGGCATTTCGAGGTTTCGGCCCGCGCAAAATCCGTGCCGGCAAAAACAAGATCGCCCGGATCAGCTCCAGCACGCCGTCCACCGCAATTCCCACCAGGCGAAATGGCAACAGGAGCAGCCACACAATCGGATACAGCACCAGCGCCAATAGCGCCAGGGGCCAGCAAACGACCAGGAGCAAACACCACAGAATAAACGTAAGCATGGCGAGGTTCTAAACCTCCCTCGAATAACAATACGCAAAGCGCCCCGCGATAGTTTCGCGGCGCATCATTCACGTAGGTCCGTTGCGAACTGTGCTACATTTTTCTGTGGTCATGCGAACGATCCGTGTCAAAAGTTCAGCCGGCCCATACAACGTTTACTGCGAGCCCGGTGCGCTCGATCAGGCGCGCACCCTCTTGAAGCAGCTCGGCGATTCCACCGGCACGTTTCTTCTGTCATCGCCTCGCGTCTGGCGCCATTGGAGCCGTGCCATCGCATCGAAAATTCCAGGCGCATCGCGTCATCCGATTTTGTTCGATGATCGCGAGTCTTCCAAACGTCTCTCGACCGTCGAAGACATCTCGCGTCAGCTCGTTCGCGCCGGCGCCGATCGTGACGCCACGCTCGTCGCCGTCGGTGGCGGCGTTGTCGGCGACGTAGCAGGTTTTGCCGCGGCGTCGTACCTTCGCGGAGTGTGCCTGGTCCACGTTCCGACCACGCTTGTAGCGCAGGTCGATAGCGCGATCGGTGGCAAGACCGGCGTGAATCTGCCGGAAGGGAAGAACCTGGTTGGCGCGTTCTATCCACCGAAGCTGGTAATTGTCGATCCGAATATGTTGCATACGCTTCCGCACCGCGAGTTTCGCTCGGGACTATACGAGGTGGTCAAATACGGAGCGATTGCCGATCCCACGCTGTTCAAATTTCTCGAGCAGCACATGCGCGAAGTCCTTCGCCGCGATCCTGCGTCGCTTGATTTCATCATCTCCCGCAGCATTGCCATCAAGGCCCGCGTGGTTAATCAGGACGAGCGCGAAAGCGGCCTTCGACAAATCCTCAATTTCGGCCACACCCTTGGCCACGCCTTCGAAGCCGCCACCGGCTATCGCCTGTTTCTGCATGGAGAAGCGATCGCGTGGGGCATGATCGCCGCTGCGATGATGGGGCTCGGCGCTAACCGTTTGCCCTTGATGGACGCCTTCCGCATTGTTCGCCTGGTCGTTTCAGTCGGCCCTCTGCCCGCGATCCCGTCGATTCCTTCCGCTACGCTGCGCCGGATCCTTGCGGGCGACAAAAAGGCTCGCGGCGGCCGCGTCCTTTGGGTGCTGCCAAGCCGCATCGGCGAAACCA
>JASHRI010000239.1 GCA_030037435.1 Candidatus Acidiferrales bacterium
TTTGATATCACACCGGACGGGAGCCGAATCGTCTTCGACCGGCTGCGGGAAAATTCGAGCATCGTGCTCATTGACCTCGCGCCGAAACAGACGCGGCCCTGACAGGCTCGCAGAGGCCGGCAATTCGCCTGTGGACGACGTAGATCTATCCCTGCGAATGAAACAACTTTCCCCTGGGGCGCGTGCCCGGCATAACCCATAGCCGACCATCGAACTACCCCACCCTCAAAAGCCGAGGATGGGGCACCCCCAACACATCCTCAGGGGTTAAGTACCGGGGGTGGTATCATGCCCCGTGCGCGGCTTGCCGAGGAATGCATGGGACAGCCGTTGGCCCTCCTCACCTCCGCCGTCACCATTTGGCGTGAGGCTCATTAGGAGGCCCGGAAGTGGACATCAAGGTGACCGCTGAAGGCGTGGTTTCCGGTGCCCTAGGGATTGCGTGTCTATTTTACTCAGGGTTCGTCTGGTATCAGCAAATCGGAGAGGTTAACCGCAAACTGCCGGAGGATCAGCAAATATCCTATCTGTGGATGTATGCGGAAAAGGGCTCCGACATAAATAGGCGCTATAGGCGTTTTTATCCGAATGGGAGACTCAACCTGCTCAAATATGGCCTTCAGGTCGCTGGCATCGCCTTGTGCATTTTGGCGCTGATTTTTAGCGGTCTTTATTAGAAGCGGACATGGACAGCCTGGCTCACTCACCGAGAAATGCACAGCGCAGTGGCAGGCTGGAGATTGTTTCACTCAACCAGAAGGGAGTGGGACCTTATTGATGCCTGATTGGAACTGGTGGAACTCGCCGATTCAGTCGCCATATCTTTTTTTGGTCTTAGGGTGCATCTCGTTTTCGGCCGCTGTGATCTGGACGTGTATCGGCAAAGCATGGATCCGCTTTCATGGTTGGGTCTACCGCGCCGAAGAGCCGAGTCGGTTTTGGCAGGAGGTCGCCTATTATCTCGGTGCTGCTCTTTTCGTTGGAATTTTCTTGTATAAGGTTACCTGAACCCATCTTCCGATGTTTATGGACCTTCAGACTGAGCTGGTCTTCCCAGTCACACGCCCTCATTCTTTGAGATTCGCCAGAAATGAATGGGCCACTCATCATTCGAAGCTAAGTGCGCGCGTGGCGGGCGGAGACGGTGCGCAGCGAATCGTCGAAACGCGCGGCTCGCATTTCGTGCAGAGCCTGGTTCATGTGGACTCTACCGTATTGCAGCTTCGCTTCAGCGGAATCCAGGTCGACTTCGCCGGCCCAGATGCGGTTGTGAAAATCCCGAAAAGCGGGCACCGCTGCATGGGGTTCGATGGGCTTGCCGGACGAACCTAGGAGCAAGAAGATGGCAACGTAGCCCAAGTGGGAGACCTGCCGCATGAGGTAAAACCGAGCGAGCGTGTATTCGCTGACCTCTTCGCCGAAGTAGGCGCGGAGAAATGCCTTTTCTTCGCCGTCATTCGTGACGATGAAATTCGCAACCATCGCCAAGTCGGCATAGCGGTCGTTCAGAAACGCCGCTTCCCAATCGACGAGCCATACGCGGTCTCCGTCGAAGAGGATGTTCTCGGGCTTCAGGTCGTTGTGGCAAGACACCAAGTCCGAATCGTGGCGTGGGTAAATGCTGGCGGCGCGTGCGTGGAGCTCGAACAACTCCTGGGTTTCGCTTTCCGGCAGAATTTTCGCAGCTTGAAACTTTTGAACGAAGGCGTCCATGGCGTCGACGTAATGGGGGTAATTCGTCATTTTCGGGAAAGGCGGCAGCGCGTGCAGGGCGCGCAGCGTGGTGGGCAAACGAACACGAGCTTCCGCCGTCGAAAACGGCCTCGCCTCGATAAAATCGGTGATCGAAATCCGGTCCTCCACGTTGGCGTACCAGACGCGCGGAGCAAGGCCTGCCTCGGCGCCTGATTTCATGCAGGCGAACTGGCGCGTGGGGTCGCTCATCTGGTCGGTGCGGGTGATGACGCGCAAGAGGTACGGACGGCCCCGCACGACGATGCGCAAGACTAGAGCGGAACTGAGGCCAGTGGTCAACTTCCGAATGTCTTCAAAGCTGGTGACGCCGAAACTCTCCCGTAATGCGCGCTCCACGGCGGGCTTTTTTTCCTCTGGGACCATGAGGCCTCCTGAAGACCGCGAATCCTGCAGAACTTGTGGTGTCTTGCGGACCCTACCAGCGAAAAACTGAGAAAAACAGACTGTTTTTAGCCGCGCGCGCTTGCTATCCTGTAGTCAGCGAAGCATTTCACACCCGTCAAATTTTCCCCAAGCACGGAATGAATAAAAGCTCAGAAAGCCGCTTGACAACTAGACTCATAGATGTATATACATCTAGTATGGCACATCAAGTGGCAACGAGCGAATCTGAACGCCGGCTTCCCGTGCTTCCCTGCGCGTGCGCGAATATTCGGCGCGCAGCTCGGGCCGTGACGCGGCTATACAACCACGAGATGCGTTCGCAGAAGATCGAGATTACGCAGTTCACGATCCTTATGGCCCTCGAGCGGGCCGGCGAAATCTCGCAGGGCAAGCTAGGGAAACTGCTCGCACTGGATTCAACAACGCTGACGCGAATGCTGGTGCCGTTGAGGAAAAGAGGCTGGATTCAGGAAAAGGAGGGAGAGGACCGACGGTTTCGCATTATCCGATTGACGACTGCGGGGCGGATGAAATTGGAACAGGGACTACCGCACTGGAAGCGGGCGCAGGATCGACTGCAGGGCGTGCTGGGTGAACAGACGATGAACCAACTCGGGCAATTATTGGCGCAGGTCACGGCGATCTTCGAAGACAGCTAATTTTTTTGAACCACTAGATGTATATACATATATTAGCCTTCATGATTGGACTGACGGAACACCCGAAAGTGAGGCAGTTTCGTGCGAATGAAATGGCAAATAACGAAACGAGGAGGAAGTGATGGACGTTCGAGCGATATTTGGAATTAGCGTGCTGTCGAGCTTTGTGAGTTCAGCGGTGATTGCCGGCCTCTATGTATGGCCCTGGCTTCGATTCAGAAATCGCCGCACTGCGCCGCTTCCGTTGGTGGCGCCGCACATGTTTCTACGTTTCATTGGACTGAGCTTCCTGGTTCCTGGTGTGGTTTCTCCCTTGCTGCCGGCCGCTTTCACAGTTCCAGCGGCTTGCGGAGATTTCGTGGCTGGAGTTCTGGCCATTATAGCGACGATAGCGCTCGCGAAAAGTACACGCTGGGCTGTTGCCTCTGTGTGGGTGTTCAACGTGTGGGGCGCGGCTGATCTGTTATATGCATTTTACGCGGCACTGCACGCCGGTATTCGTCCCGAAATGTTCGGAGCGGCGTTTTACCTTCCCACGGCAATCGTGCCACCTTTGCTCGTGAGTCATGTTTTGATATTCGGGCTTCTGCTCCGCAAGACATCAGCGACGCCTTAAGATCGCCGAGCGGCGCGGAGCATGGCGCGGCTGTGAATTCGCGTACCTGTTGCCTTCCCACATGAGATGTGACATTATTCGTCCCTGTTGGAAACCAACAAGGAAGGACGATGAGACAAAAGGCGGACGTTCAACAGGGCACGCTGGCGCTGATGGTGCTCAAAACGCTCGAGGTGCTGGGACCGCTGCACGGGTACGGGATCGCGCGGCGCATCGAGCAGATCAGCGGAGATGCGCTGGAAGTGAACCAGGGCACGCTTTATCCGGTGCTGCTGAAACTAGAGCAGGAAGGCGCAATCGCATCGGAATGGGGCGCTTCCGAAAATAACCGCAAGGCTCGCTTTTACCGGCTGACGCGCGGCGGGCGCAGGCAGTTGCAAGCCGAGAGGCGCGATTGGGAGCAAACGGCGGCGATCATCGAGCGGTTCCTGGCAGCGAGAGGCGAGGATCTGGGATGAGCGCACTGAGGCGTTTTTTCGCGCGGCTGGGCAACTCAGTGGCGAAAGAAGGCCACGAGGAACGCTTGAATGCGGAAATCGAAGAGCACCTTGCGTTGCAAACGGCCGAGAATATTCGCGGCGGCATGACGCCGGAAGAGGCGCGGCGGCAGGCGGTGCTGAAGTTCGGCGCGGTGGAAGCAATCAAAGAGGACTATCGCGCGGAGCGAGGACTTCCCTTCCTCGAAGCGCTGGCGCAGGACATTCGCTACGGCCTCCGCATTCTGGCAAAGTCGCCCGGATTTACGGCAATAGCGATTCTCACGCTGGCGCTCGGCATCGGCGCAAACACCGCCATTTTCAGCTTGATCGATGCGGTGATGCTGCGAACGCTGCCGGTGAAGGATCCTTCGCAGTTGGTGTTGCTGAGGTGGAATGGGCGCAAGCCGCCACAGATTCAGGCCTATATGACTTCGGGAGATTGCCCCAACAACATCCGGCCTGGAGGCGAGAATCCGTCTGGCTGTTCGTTCTCAGAGCCGATGTTCCGCGAGTTTGCGCAAACGCGTCTCTTTTCGGGCGTGGCTGCCTTCGCCGATGCCGGGCGCCTGGATCTGACGGGCAATGGCGCCGCAAGTGTGATCAGCGGGCAACTTGTCTCTGGAGATTTCTTTCGGACGCTGGGCTTGAGGGCCGCGGCGGGGCGCCTGATCGAGCCCAGCGACGATATGTCATCGGCTACGGCTGTCGCTGTGCTCAATTACGGCTATTGGCAATCGGCATTCGGCGGTTCTCGCGACGCGATCGGGCGGACGATTGAACTCAATAGCGTGCCATTCACGATCATCGGTGTGGCCGAACAGCGGTTTAGCGGGTTCGCGCCGGGTACACATGACGACGTGTGGCTGCCACTTGCAGACGCCAAGCGGATCACCACTGATTTGACGTTCTGGATGAACCGCGAAGATAACGTCGCATACTGGTGGCTCACAGTGGTGGCGCGGCTAGAGGCGAAGACTCCGGAGCCGCAAGCGCAGGCAGCCCTGACCGGACTGTTCCGAAACGAAATGATTCACGGCCCCGTGCCATCCTTCGTCGCGAGTATTGGAATGGCAGAGCCACCTCGGCCAATGCCGCAGAGTGGTCCAGCTCCGGTGAAACTGGCTCCTTCCGCTGAGCCAACGCCGACGGCCGCTGGATTGCCAGCATCTATGCCACCAGGCGGAGGCCCAGGTTCCCAAAACATGGCCTTCGTGCCCGCACCCGACACCGCCCAAAAATCTCCAAAGGCTGTGTCGCCGGGCTCCGCGCCGTCAGGCCAGGTTCAGCCGCCGATGACGCTTTCCACTCCCGACGATGATCCCAGGATTACTCTTGTGCCCGCGCAATCGGGACTGACGGGCTTGAGCACCTATTATGCAAATCCGTTGTACGTACTCATGGCAGCGGTCGGAATCATTCTGCTGATCGCGTGCGCCAACGTGGCCGGGCTGATGCTCGCGCGCTCGACGTCGCGGCAGCGCGAGATGGCAGTGCGACTGGCGCTGGGCGCGAGCCCGGGGCGCGTGGTGCGTCAACTGCTTACCGAAAGCGTGATGCTCTCGGTATTCGGCGGCGTGCTGGGAATTATTTTGGCGTATTGGGGCGCGCACGCCATCCTGTCGTTCGTTTCGAGCAACCAGCCCCGACCGATCGGATACGCGCTGGGTGTGGACCCGCGGCTTCTGGGATTCACGGTCGCTGTTGCTGTGCTCACGGGGATTCTATTTGGCCTGGCACCGGCGTTTCGCAGCGCTCGCGTGGATTTCGCTCCCGCGCTGAAGGGAGGATTCGGTGTTTCGGCGAGCACGAGGCGAGTGGAGGGGAGATGGTTGAGCGCGGGCAACGCGCTGGTGGCAGCGCAGGTGGCACTGGCGATTGTGGTGCTGGTGGGCGCGGGTCTGCTGCTGCGCACGCTTAAAAATCTGCGAAGCGAAGACATTGGATTCGACGCGCACAATCTGGTGATTTTCGATATCGATCCAACGCTCGCGGGCTATAAGGATGCGCAGATCGAGAGCTTCTACCGCGATTTACAGAGTCGCCTGGCGGCAACGCCGGGTGTGAAGTCCGCAAGCTATTCGCAGCACCCCCTCTTGAGCGGCCTCATGATGAAGATCGGGTTCCATTGGCCGGACACGCCTCAGGGGCGGATGTCTGAGGCGAACTTTCTGGAAATAGGGCCCGAGTTTTTCCAGACGATGCGGATCCCATTTCTGCTGGGGCGCGACTTCAATGCGTCTGACTATGAAATTGCAAACACCAATTCGGTGGCGATACCTGCGGCAGACTCGCCGCCCACGCCGACGATCGTGAATCAGGCGTTCGTCGCAAAATACCTCGGCAAGGAAGAACCTGTTGGGAAGCAATTTGGCCAATCGGCCGGCAGCGACATGATGCCTCGAAGCGCGGGCTACGAAATTGTGGGCGTGGTGCGCGACACAAAATATGCAAACTTGCGCTCCGAGGACAGCGTCACGATGTATCTGCCGCAAAGCCGTGGGGGCGCGTCGTTCGAACTGCGCACGGCGGCCGATCCTCAAGCCTTGCTTCCGGCCATTCGCAAGGCGGTCGCGCAATTGAATCCGAATCTGCCGCTCTTCCACGTAAAAACGGAATCCGAGCAAATCGATGAGTTGCTGTTTCAAGAGCGGCTGATCGCGCGGCTATTCGGATTCTTCGGCGGGCTGGCACTGCTGCTGGCGTGCATCGGATTGTACGGACTGCTTTCCTATGAGGTGTCGCGGCGCACGCGCGAAATCGGCATTCGTATGGCGCTGGGCGCGCAACCGGAACGCGTGCTGAAGCTGGTGCTGCGCCAAGGGCTGGGACTGGCGATTGTTGGCGCCGTCGTGGGGATCGGCCTAGCCTTGGGCGTGACTCGCTACTTGCAGTCGATGCTGTATGGAGTGAAGTGGAACGATCCGGGGACGATTGCCGCCGTAGCCGTGCTGCTGGCGCTGGTGGCACTGGCGGCGTGCTACATCCCCGCACGCAGGGCCACGCGCGTGGCGCCGATGGTGGCGTTGCGGGACGAGTAAGCGTCGCAGCTATTCGACGGCAATCTTGGTGCCCTGCTGCCCTTTTGCCGAGAGACGCTCGATGCGCTCGTCGATCACCGAGCGGATCGCCTTGAGAAATTCGATGCGCGAATTTGCGAGGTGCTTTTTCACCTCGGGTGAAACGCCCAAGCAATCGCGCACGTGATCGAAAAATTCACCACACACACAGCGATCGCGGGCTGCAGTACTGTCGCTGCCAGACTGCGGATTTTCCGGTCGATCGTTCATTGCGCCTCCTTCATTTCGACAGTCAGGACCCGATTTTCAAGCTTCGCCCGCGCGGGCGACAGCATGGCCATCGACCGCGGCAAACCGATGTGACGGCGGAGCGTGCCGACCTCGACGACGAGCTCGTCGCCTTTTTTGAACAAGCCCACTTCGCCCTTGGCGGCAAACGGCAGAAGCACGCGGACTTCATATGCGCCGTTCGATTTTCCGAAGGTGTAAGGCTTCTCGGTGCGAGTGACGGCGGACGGATCTTCCGCGCCGGGATAGAGCAGCTCGGCAAGTTCCTGCAGGCGCTGCTTTCCGAGCACTTCGTGCGCGAAGAGCGGCACGCGCTTGACGGGCACGGGCGCAAAATATTCCTCGATTTCGGTCAAGACTCTCTCCTGCGACGTGTGCCACTCGCTGAACCATGAGTCCTTGATGGCGGTGGGCAGGACGCGATTGACGATCACCGTATCGACGGTCAGACCGTGAAGCGAGAAGTATACGAAGGCGCGCTGCGTCTCGCGCAACACCATTTTTTCGGGATTGGTGACCAATCGCACGCTGGTGGTTTGCGGATTCTCCATGACGGTGTCCACACCCTCGAGCTTTTCGAAAAGAGAGCGAATGTTGGCGAAATAACTGTCGGTAGGCAGCTCAAACGGGGCGACGCGATTGGCGATGGGCCGGACGGCCTTCAGCAAATTCCGCTGAAACGGAAAGATGTGCTTCATGTACCAGTCGAGCGTAGTGGGCATGCTGATGAAGCGCATCGATTCGGCAGTGGGCGCGGCGTCGAGCACGATCACGTCGTAGGTTTGCTCGCGGCGATATTGGTTGATGTACATCATGGCGCTGAGCTCTTCCATGCCGGGAAGAATCGCGAGCTCCTCGGCTTCGACGCCGCTGATTCCCGTGGTGCGCAGGACCGCGCTCACGTACGACGAGATTTCCTGCCAGTGCCGCTTGATCTCTTTCTGGATGTTGAGTTCCAAAATCGAGAGGTGGGTGTTGATGGGCAGCGGATCGGAGGTTTGCGTGTGGAAAAGATCGTTGTCGAGGTCGAACGAATCGGCGAGGCTGTGCGCCGGATCAATGCTCATCACCAGGGTGCGATACTTCAGCGCGCTCAGCTTCACGCCGGTGGCAGCGGCAAGACTCGTCTTGCCGACGCCACCCTTTCCGCTGAACATCAAAATCCTCATACGACTATTATACGGGCGCGCGGCGGAAACTCGAAGTCGTGGCTTAGGCGCGCGATGTGGTCCGAATGAAGATGGTCAGTCGAGGGATTCGAAGAGATCTTCCGTCTTCGGAAATTCGGGGTCGCCTGCGCGCAACGTTTCGCTCTTGGCCGACTTAAAGGGCTCTTCAGTGGGAATGCGGTCGAGCCAGCGCTGATGCGAGAGCTTTTCGTGGTCGGAAAAATCGAGGCGTAAGAGAAGGCGGACGCTACCGCTACCGTCCGATTCCGCGGGAGCAGTTTCTTCAGCCTTGGAAGCAGCCTCATGGGCCTTGCCCGCACTCTTCGCCGCGGATTTCTTCTTGCCCGCTTTTGCAGCTGGAGCCGTTTTTTGCGAGGGCTTCTCGGATTTCTCCTCCGCGCCGCCGTCGCTTGCGGGCGCTTCCGGACGCTCGAATTTCAGCACCATCTTGTTGCCGAGGCGGAAGCCCTGTTTCCAGGCATCGATCTTGTGACGAGCTTGCTGCGCGGCTTCTTCGTTGGTACCGAAATCGAAAATCAGAATGGATTGGGGCATACACCTTCTATAGCGGCGAGCGGGGGCACGTGTCAAGGAGCGTAAACCGAAACACGTCGCGAAGCAGAAAAGCATGCAAGAAATGGCACAAAGCCCCGCGGATCGCGCTCAGCGCTGTTGCGAGGTATGGTACAATGCGCGAGATTATTTGAGGCGATGGAGTTCGCCTAAACCGTCCGGCAACGGACTGATAACTCCTGG
>JASHRI010000240.1 GCA_030037435.1 Candidatus Acidiferrales bacterium
CAGGAATAGCAAATCAGCTGTGGATCAAGAGACAGAAGACCAATGGGCTCGTCCGGATAGCGGCTGGTCGTGGTCTTCCAATCGATAATGCGCCGCTCGCCATCGAGCTCTCCAATGGCGTCGATGTAGGAAACGAACTCACTGCCGCTCGGAAGCGAACGAGTAAGCTTCACTTGCAGGTTCTTCTTGGGATTTGAAATGTGTACTCGGTCCTCCTGGGCAAAGAGGTGCAGGAGATGAACGCCCTGGTGCAGGAGCTTGTCCCAGGATTCGCCCCTGCCGTATTCGAGATCGGCATCGCGGTACATTCCCCATTCTTGGAACAAAACAGCCGTACCGTCTTCACCTGCGAAACACGCAGCGAGCGCCTGTTCAAAGCAACGGCCAAAGATCATGGCGGCGCGGGTGTCCTTTTCTCTCCAGCCATCCAGATAGCGGTAGCGATAACTGCGCGGGCAGCGCAAATACTGGCTAATTTGTGTGTAGCTATAAATCATGGGAATTCCTTCCCTTGACCACCGCGCAGGAGAGCTCTTCCCAGGCAGCCTCGAGAGCAAAGGCCTCGAGGTTTTGAAACGATCGGCCGTTGCGAATAACATGCGTGGTGCGCACGACACCGCGGAGGTTGACGAGTGCTTTTTCATCGATCTGATCCTGACTGAGCAAGTCCTGGTCATAGCCGAAATCCCGCAGAAACCAATGCAATTTCCACAGAGCCCGCTCGGTGCAGTACAAGCGGCCGGAAAAGGACCGTCCGGCAGCGGATTCGGGCTCGAGGACACGAAATCCGAGGGTGAAGAACGGCTTTTGCGGATGCCAGCGATAGGAAGCCGTTTCGACCTGGACGAGGAACAAACCTTCGAGCGGCCCCTCCTCAACCGGTCGGAAATGCAGACCAGGAATATGCCGCTTCATGATTTCACCTCCGCCGGATGGGCATAGGAGTTCAGCTTGCAAACGAGGGCATCTCGATCCTTTTTTGCTGCTGCGGCGAGGTGCGAAATAAACGACTCGACCAAATCCCGACCCGCTGCGCGAAGTTCTGCGGTGCCGCAGAAGTCTGTGGCATAGGCCTTCACCAGGGCAGGATCGAGGTTGTGTTGACGGATGAGCAGGCAGAGGCGATCGCGGAGGCGCGGCTGGCCATTGCTGGAGCCGTTCGAAGTGTCCCAGCCATTCGGTTGCGAAACAGGGGTAGGCGGCTTCGACGATCCAGACATCCAACCCAGTTCTTCGACGGAGCAGAGGCCGACGCCGTATGCCTTGCGTAGCGCCCGGTCAACCGCTCGGGTCTCGGCCATGCGCATCTCGGCGCCCCGAACCAACGAGGAAACGTTTGAAGGGTCAGCATCCCCGTACCCGACAAAGCCTCTCGAGCTAGGAGTTTTGTACACTGTCGCCTTGAACACCCAGCGGTTTGCGATCGGATCGGAGACGTCCTTTTGAAGCGAGGTCCGAATTGCGTGGCATCGTCGGCGTTGGGCGATGCGGAGCAAACCGGCGTGGGTCACATACCAGCGTCCTTCGATTTGTTGAAGATCACCCAACGCCACAGACAGACGGAACCTCACCGTCAAGTCGGCAAGACCTCGCCACAATGTCTGTGAAAGCTCTCCCCATGTTGCCTTCGCCACTCTGCGGTTAAATCGTAGTGCTCTCTCTTGGCTTTTCATAGCGAGCTCCCGTCTAACGCCACTGTCATTTCACGTCCAAAACCGAGGTATTTATACATGCGTACCCGCCTACGCATTTTAATTATGCGTAGGCGGGTACGCATTGTCAAGTGGTTGTTTTTGCTTGATTTTCCAGGCTCCTGTAGGCATAAGAGTTGTCGAGCCATGCAAAGGAAAAATCCGCATGCCGTCGCCTTGGGAAAGATGGGCGGCGCAAAGGGAGGAAAGACCAGAGCCGCAAAGCTAACTCCGGAAGAACGAAGTGCTAGTGCGCGAAGGGCCGCGCTAGCTAGGTGGGCAAAGGAAAGAAAGAAAAAGCACCCTCCGAGTTGATCAGGCCGTCCGGCGCGGATGAAATCATGAAGCGGCACAGTCCCGGCCTGCATTTCCGACTAATGCAGCGTCAAGCCAGGCCAAGCGCCAAATCTACAAACCGGTAACAGCCCGGCACGAAAACTCTGGCGCGTGCCAGCGTTACCGGTCGTGGTCGTCGCATCCGCACGAATAGGGGGCGCGGCCAAAGAGGCCGGCATTCAAGCGTGATTGAAAAAGCCGACTTTCGTGCGCTGGTGAAAGCAATCCGAAAGTTCGCGCCCGTGCGATTCGTGCGGCCATCTACATCAAATCTGCCGATGAGCGTCACCGGTTCGATTGGGAGACCTAAGGTCCCTTCAGCGTTGACCCACGGGCGGGATTTTCAGGATCCGATTTTTGCCGTGCTTTGTCTTTGGCCAAGGCATCGTTGAATTCCTTCGGCAGCTCTATGCCGTAAACACGATGGGCCTCGAGCAGAACGGCTGCGAGAAGGTCGCACTCGCGCGACATTAGCTCTTCCTCCGTGCGCAACTGCGACTGTTCACCTGGATAGTGGACCATGCCGGTTTCTTGGAGAATTTGATAGCCAAGCTTCCCGTCCTTCGGGACCTGTAGCGTGTATCGCACAGCCGCCATGGCATCGGGAATTAACCCCAAAAATTCCTTCCGCTGCTGCTCAATGAAATTCCGTACTTCCGGAAACTCCACGATTCGCGCCACGGTCTCGCGGTCACAATGTTCTTTCCGCGCGATTTCACTCTTGTTCTGACCCGCAAGATAATGCTCCTGAATGCGCAAAACCTTGGTTTCCGGAAGGTAGGATCCACGCGTTTTTGCGGATTTGTGCGGAGAATTGTGGCAATTGGTACTAGTAGACCGCTTCGAACGCGGTCCCCGCGACCGGGCTGCTGTAGTTCTCATGATATTTACCTCAACTTCGGATTTCGAATCGTTAGACGTTCTGGAAGGTCGACGTGCTGTAGAATTCGTTCTCCCTACATTGTATCAGATTTCCCGCTTGCCGGGTCGAGCCAACGTTGCTCAAGCGCCCGACCGCGGAGCCGGGAATTGACTTGGTGATTCCGTTCGACGTCGTTCCCGATTGCCTCACCGATTGCACCAGTCCCGCACCGGTGCACAAGAAACGCAATGTTTATCCGGCTTTTATAGTATTTTCTATATGAATGGACCGATGTGCGGAATTTTGCGTCGATGGCCCTCTTGAGAGTGCAGGGGGACTCCCGCAGTGCGCCGTTATCGGCGAGAGCATGCGCAGTTTTCCGACTGACATTCCCGAGATCGGCCAACTCAGCTTTAGAGGAGAGAAGCGATTTGCTCCATTCAAGAACTGATCCGGTGAACATCGTGAACGTATAATGGATGAAGCGCGGATTGAGAGAAAGGATTGCTGGCGGCCCAGTTTGGTTGGGTGATCGTCCCGATTCTACACGGTGCAAAAATTGCAGTATCACGGCAGAGAGCGTTTATGCGAAGGAAGGAGCGTATGCGCAGGTTGCTAATTCAAGACGCCACCGTGATCTCGATGGATCCCGCCGTCGGGGATCTGCGCCCCGGCAGCGTCCTGATCGAAGACGACCAGATCGCAGCCGTCGGTCCTCGCATCGACACGCCTGGCGCCGAAATACTCGACGGCCGCTCGTTCATCGTCGTTCCCGGTTTCGTGAACACCCACATGCACACATGGCAGGCGGGACTTCGCTCGGTCTCAAGCAATTGGACGCTGCTTGAGTATTTCCGCTGGATGCACGCGGGGCTCGCCACGCGGTTTCGTCCTCCCGATATCCACATCGCCAATCTCGCCGGCGCGCTCAATCAAATCAATTGCGGCACCACCACTCTCGTCGATTGGTGCCACAACAATCCCACGCCGGAGCACACCGACGCGGCGATCGCGGGCCTCGAGGAATCGGGAATTCGCGGCGCATTTTTCCACGGCTCACCCAAACCCGACCCCAAGCCCGGCGAGCGCCATTTTTCCGAGATTCCTCACCCTCGCGCTGAAGTCGAACGCTTGCTGCGAGGCCCATTCGCTTCCAGGAATCCTCTTCTCACCCTCGGACTCGCGATCCTCGGACCTCATTACTCGACTCTCGATGTTTGCCTTCACGATTTTCGGTTGGCGCGCGAGTTTGGCCTGATCGCATCGATGCATCAGGGTGGCGGTCCGGCGAAAACTCCAAATGGCTGGGACGTGCTGGAGCGAGAAAATCTGGTCGCCGATTTCGTGAATGTCGTCCACGGCAACGATCTTTCAGACGACCGCTTGGCGCGTTTCGTGGATCGCGGCGTCACCTTCTCTGTAACCCCCGAAGGCGAAATGGCGCAGGGCCACGGCCAGCCGATCATTGGTCGCTTGCGCCGGCTAGGTGCGGCGCCTTCGCTGGGTGTCGACCTTGAAAGCGTCGTCTCCGGAGACATGCTGACGGTCGGTCGCGTTGCGCTCTCGCAGCAGCGCGCGGTGGACAACGCCGCGTTTCGCGCAGCAAACGGCACGATTCCCGACACGACCACCATTCCCGCCCGCGAAGCGCTCGCCTGGATCACCGTGGAAGGCGCGCGCATGCTCGGCATGCGAGATCGCATCGGCACGATTTCTCCCGGCAAACAGGCGGACCTCGTCCTCATTCGTGCGGACTCCCTCAATCTCTGGCCCGTGCACGATCCTGTCGCAACCGTGGTGATGCAAGCCAACCTCGCCAACATCGATTCCGTAATGGTTGCTGGCGCATGGCGCAAGCAAAATGGAAAATTGTTGTTCGGCGAGATAGACCGCGTCAAAGGCGAGCTATTGGCATCTGGCAGTCGAATTCTCGCTGAACTCGGCTGGCGCCCGGATCTGCAGCAGCCGGCGAGAAGCGAGCGAGTGGCCACGCGGTAGGTGAAAACGAGGGCGCATTATGTGCGGCATATGCGGGATCATCGGCGGAGGGTCGACGGAAACGCGCGAAGCCGCCGTTCGCCGCATGATGCGCGCCATGGCTCACCGCGGCTCCGACGGAGATGGATTTCTGTCTGCGCCACCGGTGACCCTGGGAATGCGCCGCCTCAGCATCCTCGATATTCCCGGCGGTAACCAGCCCATCTGGAATGAAACCGGCACCATCGCCGTAATCTTCAATGGCGAGATTTACAACTTTCACGAGCTTCGGAGCGAACTCGAGTCCTCCGGACACATCTTCCGAACCCGTTCCGACACGGAAGTGATCGTTCATGCTTACGAAGCTTGGGGCGATTCCTTTCTGCGCCGACTGCACGGGATGTTTGCTTTGGCGGTTGTCGAAATGCCCCAGGGCAGTGCCGGCCAAGCGAAACGCCTTCTGATCGCCAGAGATCCACTTGGAATCAAGCCGCTCTACTACGCGTTGATCGGCGGCATGGCAATATTTGCGTCGGAGGTCCGCACCCTGCTTGCCTCGGACGTTGTTCCGGCTCGGCTTTCTGCTGGCGCGATTTCTCCCTACCTGCTCTTCGGTTCCGTCTACGAACCGCTTACGATGGTTGAAGGCGCCTTTTCGCTTCCGCCCGGCCATTTTCTCAGCGTTCCCGTCGACCAGCCGGTACGGTCTCTCGAACCGTCTCCTTATTGGAATTTCGAGAGTGCCGCCTCGTTTGCCGAAACCGACGCGCGCGAAAGACCCTCCGCCGCGCCTACGCACGTGCGCTCCCTTCTCGACCGCGCCGTCGCTTCGCACCTTGTCGCTGACGTTCCAGTCGGCGTTTTCTTGAGCAGCGGGCTCGACTCGACGGCAATCGCCGCGATCGCCAGCCGCAATCAAGGCGGAGTCCACACGTTCACTGTGGCGTTTCCGGATACCGAATTCAGCGAGGCGGAAATCGCGCGCCGCACCGCCAATAAACTGCACACCGAGCACAGCGAGTTGTCTATTTCCGATCGCGAAATGGCCGACCGGCTCGACGAAGCCGTCGGAGTGTTCGATCAACCGAGCATGGATGGCATCAACACCTATTTTGTTTCGTGGGCTGCGCGCCAGGCAGGATTGAAAGTGGCCTTGTCAGGCCTCGGTAGCGACGAATTGTTTGGCGGGTACAGCACGTTTCGCAGCGCTCCACGAGTCGCGCGCCTTCGGGCGCTA
>JASHRI010000241.1 GCA_030037435.1 Candidatus Acidiferrales bacterium
CACCCTGCGAATCGCACCTATGTTGGTCGAGCTTGCCCCGCAAGTTGCAATCAGCACAATCGGCTACAGCAATAAAGTCCCCGGTCCGCTGCTGCGGATGCGCGAGGGCCAGCGCGTCACCGTTGACGTTGTGAACGAAACGGACGTTCCGGAATACGTGCACTGGCACGGCTTGTTGATTCCGTCGCACGTGGATGGGGCTGAGGAAGAAGGCACACCGCCGGTGCCGCCCCACGGTCGGCGGCGCTATCAATTCGTGGCCAAGCCGGCAGGTTCGCGATGGTATCACTCGCACACGATGGCAATGATGGATCTGCATCGCGGCTCCTACACCGGCCAATTCGGTTTTCTGATGATCGATTCCGCGAATGACCCTGGCCTTTACGACCAAGAGGTATTTCTGGCGCTGCGCGAATGGGAATATTTCCTGACTACGATGGATCAGGACGAGATGCCGGCGGACCCCAACGACCCGATGCCCGAAAAACCCGCCACTCCAGACCCGCGTCCCAACGGGCTCGAAGTCAGCGCTCCGCTTTATTCGATCAACGACAAGATGCTCGGCGCGGGCGATCCGATCCGCGTGCAACCGGGACAGCGCATCCTGATGCACCTGCTGAACGCCAGCGCCTCGCAGATTCACCGCGTGGGTCTTTTCGGTCACCGTTTTCGGGTGATCGCTCTCGACGGCAATCCCGTGCCGGCGCCACAGCCGGTCGCGGTGGTTGAGATCGCACCGGGCGAGCGCGTGGATGCGATCGTGGAGATGAATCAGCCGGGCGTTTGGATTTTAGGTGAGATGCGCGATGGGGCGCGGCAAGCTGGCATGGGCATCGTGGTGGAGTACGCAAATCACAAGCAGCCACGCCCGCAATGGCTTGCGCCGCCGATATCGCGCTGGGATTACACAATCTTTGGCAGGACTGCGCCGCATCCCGCGCCCGACGAGACGATCGACATGGTCTTTGAAAAAGTGCCCGGCGGACCGCATGGGATCAATCACTGGCTCGTCAACGGCAAGGAATATCCGCACGAACGGGAATTCGTGTTCCGGCAGGGACGCCGCTACCGGCTGGTGTTTCACAATCGCAGTGACGACTCGCACCCCTTGCACATGCACCGGCACATGTTCGAGCTCGTCGAACTGAACGGCAAGCCGACGGCCGGCATCAAGAAGGATACGGTGATTGTTCCCGCGTTTGGACGCGCCACAGTGGATCTGGTGGCCGACCAGCCGGGCCTGACGCTGTTTCACTGCCACATCCAGCAGCACATGGACTTTGGCTTCATGGCGCTGTTTCGCTACGCCTGAGCACGACGACGGACTCGCTTACGGCAAGCCTCTTCAATCCTAGCTAGCGTCGAGGACATTTCCGTTCTGCTTCCTGTTCGAACGACCGCCGAAATAATCCGTGTTACGGCTTTTTCACATATGCGAGATACACGCGAAATATTGAAGCGATAAAAACCATCGCTTCAGCAACTATCCAACCACTGTTCCAAACGGAGGAACCGCATGAAGACTATCAGCGGAAGGTTCCGAGCGGCGCTGCTCGTGGGAGCGGCCGCTTCGGCGCTGGTATTTGCATCTGGAGCGATGGCACAGAATCAAAACGGCAATGGCGGCAATGGCAACGGCGGTGCAAATTCCAACGACAACACGTGGCCGTACGCAACGACGGATAAAGCGCCCGTGATTGCGGTGGTTGGCGACATCGCCTGCCAGCCGGGCGAAGAGGCGGCCGGTGAGTCTTCGAAAGAAGTCTGCACCGACGCCAAGTCCCCCTACATCAACACCTCTCTGTGGCAATCGCAGGAGTCCACAGCGAATCTGATTGAGAGTATTAAGCCTGACGCCATCGCGCTCCTCGGAGACCTGCAATACCAGGTCGGCCGATATTCGGACTTTGAGCAATCGTACGACTTGACATATGGCGCTTTCAAAATGATCTCGCGGCCCGCGCCGGGCAACCACGAGTTTTATGACGAGCATGGCGAGACCGGCGTTGCCGGCTACGGCTACTTCTCCTACTTCAACGGCTTCCAGATCGATACGAATAACGATGCCGGTTTGGGCCAGCCTGTGACGACTACGATCTCGGACCCGTGCCCATCAAACCCAGCGTGCGGTCCGGGCTCAACCCCCGTTGCCGACCTCTCCCCCCAACCCATTCCGCGGGCGGATGGACAGGCGGGGCACTTCGACGAGCAGAGCGGAGTCGCAGATGGCTGGTACTCCTACAATATCGGCTCGTGGCACCTTATTTCGCTCAATATAGAGTGTTCGACACAGCCGGGCGGCTGCGTCGACACCGGCGCATGGTTTGCCTCCGAACTCGCTTGGCTGAAAACCGATCTTGAGGAGAATCATTCCGCGTGCACACTCGCCTACTGGCATCAGCCCACGTTCAGCCCTGCCAATGGCATCACCCCAGAGGGCATTGCCGCTAAGTACTTTTGGCAACTGCTCTACCAATACGGAGCTGACTTGGTACTGAACGGACACGACCACCTCTATGCCCACTACCGTCCACTTGATCCCGACGGGAATTACGATCCAAAGAAGGGCATCCGGGAATTCGTCGTGGGCACCGGCGGCGAGACACTCGACACGGTGGTAACCGCCACTGTGACGAGCGGCGCAAGCGAAACAAACATGGAAGATCCTAGCGAAAATCCGAACTTCAACGCAGAGAATCTCGAGGCCAACTCAACTGGGTTCTACTGGGGTGTGATGGCCCTCACGCTCAATCAGAACGGCTACGCGTGGGATTTCCAGTCGTCACTGGAATCTCCTTTAGCGGGTGCGCCTGCTTCGCCTACTTTCAAGGACGCGGGCGTCGGCACCTGCCACGGTCCGGTCAACAGGTAGTAGCAACGGTAACGGCCAACAATGACAATCAATAGCTAGAGTCATCTCCGCTGCGTTACTTCTGACCTTTCGTTCGGTACGTATTCCCCACCCCTCGCGACTTCTCGCGAGGGGTGGGGAATCTTTCCCTCGCGGATGATCTCCCATCGGCAGCCATGTTCCTGGCATCCGACCAGAGCACATTCATCACTGGCATCGACTTCCCAGCGGATGGTGCGCGACCTCCAAGTAATCCGACGCGATGTGACTCTACTTCGCATCAAACTCCGGAGCGGCAAGGGGCCGGGGCGGTGCTCTTGGCAGAGAAAGAACGTTTCATGAATGGCAGGAATCCGTGGCCTTTTGTCTTTGCGCGCTCTTTTGAAGCCCAAGTAGTTTTAGCAAACACCACGCAATACCCCTTAGGAGAATCAAGATGAATCATTTCGACTCCATGTTGCAACGTAACAAAGACTTTGCAGCTTCGCAGTCTGCTGCGAGCACACTTATGCCGTCGCTTCCGCGCGCACTGCCAAACGTAAAGGCAGTCATCATCGGCTGCGCCGATATTCGTGTCGATCCGGCTCATGTATTTGGAATGAAACCGGGCGAAGCCGTCGTCATGCGTAACATCGGCGGTCGAATCACCCCGGGCCTGTTGGAGCAATTGGGTCTTCTCGGGCGAATCGGTGATGTTTCTGGAGCGATTCCTGGAGGCGGT
Organism: Candidatus Acidiferrales bacterium; assembly: GCA_030037435.1. Taxonomy (GTDB): domain Bacteria; phylum Acidobacteriota; class Terriglobia; order Acidiferrales; family UBA7541; genus Palsa-295. Next base: position 3,573 of record JASHRI010000241.1, read on the forward strand.
GGTGAGTTTCACATCATCGTACTTCATCACACCGATTGCGGCATAACTCGCCTTGCCGGCGACACCGGCATGCTGTCGCATTACTTTCAAATTCAGGAAGGCGAACTCAAAACAAAAGCAGTCACTGATCCCCGCGCGGCGGTTGCCATCGACGTTGCTGCGCTCCGGGCGGTTCCCGCATTGCCGGCCAAATGGCTTGTATCCGGTCTCGTCTATAATGTCGCGACCGGACTTGTTGAAATCGTCGTTCCGCCGGCGCCCATTCGCACCGCGTAGAAATCAGAATTGGTTCGTTGGATTCGATTTTCGATCGATGCGACGATGTGGCGTTGAAACAAAGCCTCGTAGCTTGCCAACCGAGTTCCACTTCCTCCGCCGTCTTCGGTGAGAGCGGCTTCACCTCCATCAATATGACCAGCCCAAAGGAGAAGGAAAATGTCAGCGACAATCCGCAAGAACAACGCTACGTCCGATACTTGGACGACAATCCACCCTCTCACCCCCGAAGATTCCGCTGCGATTGCCGCCCTCCGCAGCATGGTCGCCGGCATGAAGGGCAAACTCGAAGGGACCGCTGCCCGCGGCCCGTTCAACAGCATCATCGAACACATCGCCGCCCCGCAGGGCGTCACGTTTGAGGCCGATGCGGTCGGAGGAATTTCCGGCTGGTGGGCGAGGGTCACAAACGGCAAAGGAGCTGCCGTGCTTCACCTGCATGGCGGCTGGTTTAATTGGGGAACGGCCCATGCCTACAGGAACCTTGTAGGTCACATTGCTTCCAGCGCAGGAGTCGATGCTTTCGTACCGGATTACCGGCTCGCTCCCGAGTATCCGTTTCCCGCCGCAGTGAAGGATGCGGAGGCAGCCTATCGCGGCCTCGTTGAGAGGGGAATCACGAAGATCGCGCTTAGCGGCGACTCGGCCGGAGGGAATCTCGCGCTTGTGCTTTTGTCTGTGACCGGTCGCCAGCCCTCGTCGGGCGGCGCGGCTCCAGCGGGCGCGGTGGCATTTTCTCCGGTGACGGATCTAGCTCTTACGGGCGAGAGTTTCGCCACGCGGGCCGAGGCGGACCCGTACTTTACCCTGCCGCAAGCTGCGGGGCTCGTCCGTTCCTATCTCGGCGACGCTGATCCCATGAACCCATTAGCCTCGCCTGTTTACGCAAATCTGGCAGGATTGCCTGCGATCCGTGTTCACGTTGGTGACGACGAAGTGCTGCTCGACGATTCGCGGCGCTATGTGGAGCGCGCCGTCGCGGCAGGCGTCGATGCAACTCTCGACATCTGGATGGGAATGCCGCACGGGTTCATCAACGGCGTCGGAAACCTGAACGCAGCCACGCAGGCACTCAAAGCCATCGGGACATTTCTCAAGAGACAGCTGACGAAATGAATCAGCACTCTGGCCTCATTCTCAGCCGACAAACATCGCCAAAGGCGTCCACTCATCGGGCAGATCCTCATAGCTCGGTCGTTCCGCATTACGGTCACAAATGCGGCTGCTTGCAGGTGCGCCGAAGTTCTTTATGCAGGAGAAGTTTAATTGCCGTGTCGGATTTGAACCGACGACCTCCGGTCTTGGCCGCGCAAGCGGCATCAGAAAAAAGCCAGCCCGACCCGGGCTCATTTGAATGGAAGCAGGCGAACAATATTGGCGAGAAAATGGTTGCGGGGGTCGGATTTGAACCGACGACCTCCGGGTTATGAGCCCGACGAGCTACCAGGCTGCTCCACCCCGCGCCTTGATACTACGCGACTTGCCGCTGCTCTGCAACCGCGCTTGATCGATGCCCAGAAATCGGGCCAGCTGACAAATACGAATTGGTTGCGTTGCGTCTCGGGTGTAAACTCGCGGGCAGCCTCAGGTATCGGGTGGCCTGGGCACCGCGCATTAGCTCCGCAGGGGAGTTCAAATGTTCGCACGTGGCGGAAGGCTCCTTCGACTTTGGATAATTCCGTCCGTTGCCGTTGGCTTCTTGCTGATTTTCGGCGCCGCGAACTGCCTCGTGCCATTGCGTGCTCAGACTGCGTCCACCGGTTCCTCTCCAACTTCCTCCGTCGCAGCAAGCGCTCCGTCAACTAATCAGCCGGCACCGTCAAACGCTTCGGAAATGACGACGCACGACGTCCCGGTTCCGCTCACGGTGCGCGTGAACGTCGTGCCGCTGCGAGTAATCGTGCGCGACCAGAACGGCAACACCGTGGCGAATCTGCAGCGCGAAAATTTCCAGCTCTTCGAAGACGGCAAGCCCCAGCCAATCTCAAACTTCACGGTAGAAACGCTGGATTCAATTTCGAAGCACGTGGTACAGGCGAGCCCAGCTCAGCCGGCGGGCGTCGCGCCTCCAAATGGGTCGGCGTTCCTGCCTCCGTCTCGGTTTATCGTTTTGTTGTTCGACGATTCTCGCACCACGCGACAGGACCTTATGGCTGCGCGCGACGCCGCGAGCCACTACGTGGATGCCTCTTTGGCGCCTACCGATCGCGTCGCCGTCTATACGATTTCCGGGCAGTTTCAGCTCGACTTCACCGACGACCGCGCCAAATTGCATCAGGCGCTGCTTGAGCTTCAGCCGCGCGAAGTGACGGCGGAGGAGATGGACCCGGAGAATGATTGTCCGCCGATGGAGTTTTACGAGGCTTATCAGATCGAAATCATGCACGACCAGACGGCGATGTCCATCGCCACCACTGACGCGCTGAATTGCCAGGCCAGCGCCAGCACCCTGACCAACGGGCCTAGCCCAAGCGACATCGCTCGTGCCCAGGCCACGGCCACGGCTGCCGCTCTTCGGGTTTTTGAGGCAGACAATGAGAAAACTGAGTTCTCCTTCCGGAGCCTCCGCGCCATCATTCAGCGTCTCTCGGCCATGCCAGGACAGCGCGACATCGTGCTCATCTCTCCCGGTTTTATCTATCCCACTCTTGAGTATGAGTTCTCCGAAATCGTGGATCGCGCAATTCGTGCCGGCGTATTCATCAACACACTGGACGCGCGAGGTCTGTACGTTCCCCAACTAGGCCCGGACATCAGCCAGCAGACCAATGATCCCACTCCCCAGGCGGCTGGGTATCGTACCTTGTATCGCACGACCGGCCAGGAAAGCCAGATCGAGGTTCTGCTTGATCTCGCGAGGGACACCGGCGGGCGTGCATTCAATGGCAGCAATGATCTCCGCGCAGGCATACAGGAAATCGCCGCAGCACCGGCGGCCTACTACGTTTTGGGCTTTTCACCGTCGAATCTCAAATTCGACGGACATTTCCATTCGCTCAAAGTAGTAGTCACCGGCTCGTCCAAGGAAAAATTCAGCGTACAGGCGCGGCGCGGATTCTACGCGCCGAAACACAGCGATACTCCGGCCGATGCCGCGAGCCAGGATATCGAAGACGCCGTTTTTTCCCAGGAAGAGCAGCACGGCTTGCCCATTTCACTCCAGACGCAATATTTCAAAACCGGCGCCACCGATGCGAAACTCGCCGTTATGGCCCGTGTCGATCTGTCAGAGTTGCGCTTCAACAAGGCCGATGGCCGCAACCGGAACAATCTGACAGTGGTGGCCGCGCTTTTTGATCGCAATGGAAATTTCATCACCGGCAGTCAGAAGATCCTCGAGATGAACCTGCGTGATCAAACTCTAGAAAGGATCGGCCATAGCGGCGTCGTGGTGCGCAGCAGTTTTGATGTAAAACCCGGCGACTACGTCGTTCGTTTGGTGGTCCGCGATTCTACGGCCGCTTTGCTTTCGGCAGAGAACGGAGTCGTTGAGATTCCGTATTAGGGGTGGTGCATCATGAAGTTCCGGCACGCTACGCGCATTCTCACTTTTGTTGCAGTCCTCCTGGCCGCGGGTTGGTTCGCGCGCCAGACCATCGTTACGCCTTCCGTGATTCGCGCCCAGCAATCGGCCCCTCCGCCTCCGGTGCAAGCAACCCCGCCTCCTGCCGAACCAGCAACGCACGTCTTGCATGCCGAATCGAGCGTCGTGCGCGTGGATGCGATCGTTACAGACAAGAAAGGGACCTACGTCACTGACCTGACCGCCAAGGATTTCCACGTCTACGACAACAACAAAGAGCAGGATATCGTCAATTTTTCCTTCGGTTCGGGGCCTGGTTCTTCCACGGCGTCCGATCGTCACTACATGGTTCTGTTTTTTGACGATTCCACTATGACGATGAGCGACCAGCCGCAAGCCCGCCAGGCGGCCCTGAAGTTCATCGATGCCAACGTCGGCCCTGATCGCGTAATGGCCGTGGTCGATTTTACGGGCTCACTCCGCGTGCTGCAGAATTTCACTGCCGACGCTGCTCGGCTCAAGAAAGCCGCCGCTTATTACCGCGGTTCGGCCGTTTCGCCGAACAACGAGACCTCGGCGGGCGAATTCGGTGCCGCATCTCCCGCCTTGTTTCAGACAGAGGATGATTTCGGCGTCCACACCTTTTTGCTCGCGATCCGCAGCTTGGCCAAGAATCTCATTGGCGTTCCCGGACGCAAAAGCCTGGTTTTATTCACGGATGGTTTCCCCCTGAGTCCGGAAGAAACCGCAGAGCTCACCTCTGTGATTTCTGAGTGCAATCAGGCTGACGTCGCCATCTATCCCGTCGACGTGCGAGGCTTGATCGCGCCAATGCCAAGCGCAAATCGACTTGATCCTCGCCCCGGCACCGCATCGTCGGCGCTGGCCGCGTGGACTCCTGCGACCAGGTACCAATCGACCGCCGGTGCGCATCTAGTTCTCGCAGGGTATCCTATCCCGGCCGCTGAGCCTCAGCGGGGCGGCGGTGGCACGGGTGGCGGAGGTGGTCATGGCGGTGGTGGAGGCGCGCCCGGGGGTGGCACTGGCGGTGGCGGCGGCTCACCGGGACCAGGCGGCGGATCAAGAGGCGGTGGCGGCGGAATGCCAACGACCAGTCCGTACAATTCGCCGTATGGGACCTCACCCTACGGTCCCACCACTCCGCAGATGCTCCTTCCCACGTTGCCGGATACTGGAGTCGAAAATCAAAGCGTTCTCTATGAACTAGCCGAAGGCACTGGCGGCTTCCCGATCTACAACACCAATGATTTGCTCGGCGGCCTCGCCAAGATCGCGCACGAGCAGGACGAATACTATCTTCTCGGCTATGTACCGCCGGCCGGTCCCGACGGCTCTTGCCACTCGCTGAAAGTGAAAGTCGACCGTGGCGGACTCAAAGTTCGTTCGCGCACCGGATACTGCAGCATGAAGCCCAAGGATATGCTCGTGGGTAAGCCGATTGAGAAGGACCTCGAGGCACACGCAGCCGCTTCTTCCGCCGGTGGCGTCGGCGGCTCGATCGAGGCTCCCTTCTTTTACACTTCGCCCAACGAAGCGCGGATCAACCTTTCGATGGACGTGCCTTCCTCGTCGGTGCAATTTTCAAAAGAGAAAGGCAAATACGTTGCGGACATCAACGTCCTCGGCATCGCCTCCGCTTTGGATGGTTCGGTGGCCGCACGATTCAGCGACGATGTCAAACTCGAGATGGAAAAGGACGCATGGAAAAAGTTCCTGGAATCGCCGATGCGTTACCACAATCAATTTGAAATCGCGCCGGGAAAATACAGTCTTACCGTGGTGCTATCCACCGGCGGCCAGAACTTCGGGCGCTACCAGACGCCGCTCCAGGTGGATCCATACGACGGCAAGGGATTTTCGGTCAGCAGCATCGCGCTGAGCGACAACGTCGAGCCCGCCGCGGGACTCGGCGGCGCGCTGGAAGCAGATCTGCTTTCCGATCGCACTCCGCTGGTCGTGCAAAACATGGAAGTGATTCCTGCCGGCAGCTATCGATTCAAGAGAACGGACTCAGTGGCCCTCTACGCGCAGCTTTACGATCCTCAGCTGGCAGATCCCACTCCGCCGACGATCGACCTTGATTACAACATCATCGATCTGAAAACCGGCAAGCCAGTGCTTGGCGGGCGCGACATCAACGCGGCGCCGTTCCTCGAAAAGGGTAGTTCGATGATGCCGGTGGGTCTGAAGGTTCCGATCGACAAGCTCGATCCGGGCTCCTATCGCATCGATCTGCAAGCGCGCGACGCCGCCGGGCACAAAACTCAAATCCGGTCGGTGGCCTTCGAAGCGGACTAGCTTCTTCGAGTCGCCGGCTGATTTTGCAAGCTTCGAGCGTGAGCGCGCTCGTGCGCTCGCGACGCCACTTGTCGCTCATCTCCGCTTCATTCGCCTTCGCTGATTGCCCGGCGTTTGATACGATGTTTCGCCGAGCGTGTCCTGTACCATCCTGTCGCAGCCGCACAGACGCTTGCGCAGAACCAACAATCCAGAAGAGGTGTTCCGTCGGTGGCGAAACCGCGCAGCTCAAATGCCCGCACGAAACTCCGCACCAAATCGCCCAGCGCGGCGCCAAAGATTTCGGCTGCGGACAAGCCGCTGAAGATCGGCCTGCTCGGCTTTGGCACGGTGGGACGTTCCGTCGCGAAGATCTTGTGCCAGGGAGCAAACGGTCCCTTGCTCCTCACTCACGTCTTCAATCGCAATATCAAAAAGAAACAAACCGATTCGCTTCCCGCTCACCTCCGCTGGACGGAAAATATCAACGAGGTGCTCCGCTCCGATGTTGATGTCGTCGTGGAACTGATCGGCGGCACGAAGCCCGCGGGCGACTGGGTGCGCCGCGCGCTCCGCGCGGGAAAATCGGTGGTCACCGCCAACAAGCTTCTCATCTCCGAATCCGGCCCGGAACTCGCCGTCCTCGCGCGAAAAATGGG
>JASHRI010000242.1 GCA_030037435.1 Candidatus Acidiferrales bacterium
TAACCCTTCACCACTCGCACGCCGCCCAGCGATTCCGTCAGACGCCCGGTTACCTCCGCATTGATCTTGGGCCGCGCGCGATAAATCGGGCGGATGACTCTAAAGGCCCCCTTCAAGCCAACGGCAAAGATTCCAATGCCAATGGTCGCCGTTACGGTCATCGCCACATTCAGGTGCAGAAGATATGCCAGCGCCAAGATTGCCGTGAAAACTCCGCCGAAGAAATCGACCAGGCCAGTGCCCATCAGGTTTCGCACGCCTTCTACGTCGCTCATGATCCGCGACACTAGTACTCCGGTCTTATTCGCGTCGTAATATGCAACGGGCAGCCGCCCAATGTGCGCCTGCACCTTCACCCGCAATTCTGCGATCATTCGTTGCGCCGATTTCGACAACACTTGCGTCAGAGAGTATGAGGTCAGGCCCTGCACAATCGTTGCGCCAAGCATCACCAGCACCAATGGCATCAATATGCCGGTCTGGTGCTTCAGAATGACTTTGTCGAATAAGGGTTTTGTCAAATATGCGGGGGCCAACCCGGCCACGCGATTGATGGCCATCAGCACCAGGCCGATGGCGAGAATTCCTCGCCGCGGTTTCAGCAGTTCCCAGACGTGCGGCAGCAATTTCCAAACGAGCTTCTGCTTCGCCGCATCGGACTGACCGGCTCCGTTACTTTTCCGCCCAAGTCGTGCGGTGCCTCGAATACCGCCGTCGGAGCGACCTGATGTGAATACTTTCATTCGCGCTGTTTGCGTCAATGGGAGAGTAACTCACATTATAGCCACACCGCCGCCATACCGCTCGCGCCGAAATCCTCTTCGCATCGTATGGATACTCGAACGGCGGACAGCGTCAAATCCTGGCCAGGCTCAAGGTGCAGGGTCGAATAGGAGATTCGCTAATACTTCGGGAGTTGGAACACCAGGCTGACTTCGTATTCCATTTCGATCGGTCTGCCATTCAGCAAGCTTGGGGCATACAACCATTTTGCCACGGCGCTCTGGGCGGCGGCTGCCAGCATCTTCGGTCCGCTGACGAAATCGACGCTGCGAACCGCACCGCTCACGCCGACAATCACGTGCAACTTCACGGTGCCTTCGACCCGTTGTTGCTTTGCCATTTCTGGGTACACTGGATTCACGCGCCGTACGAGCTCCCCGCGTTGCAGCGTCCCCACACTGCTATTCGGCCGCGGCATCGGTAGAATCGTAGTCGGATCCGCGGAAGACAGCACGATGTTATCGGGACCATTTGAGGATTCGACTGCTGGCGGTGCAACCAGTGCCTCCCGCGCGGTGGCTGCCCCTCGTTGAGAAATCGGGAACGACGTCGAAGGTTGCATCCAAGAAGGCGTCGGTTTCGCAGCGGGCGTCGCCAAACCAGGATCGGCGGGTCGCGGTGCCGCTGCCACTAGGTTGTGCTGCGGTTGCGACGGCACCGCAGCAGGCTGAGAGTTCGTACTGATCGCCGGAGTCGGCGTCGGCACCGCGGGCTTGATTGGCGAAGGAGTTGTTGCAGGCGTTGGCGCAGCAGCGTTGCTGACCGTTTCGGTTCCCCAAGTCGCCATGGTTTGAATCTTGTTGACGAATCCGTCGAATGCCCCGCGCCCCGCAGCCCACCCCGCGCCGAGCGAAAGAACAATGAGCGCCGCGATCAAACCCATCAACAATCCCAGGCGTGGAAGCCGGCCTGCTACCTCTTGCTTCCTTTCGTAACTGAACGAGTTCAGTTCGCCCGACCACATTTTCGGAGCGGGACGCCCGAAGATCGATGCTCTGAGATCAGGCTGAACGGGTGGCACATGCACGCTTGGAACGGGCGCAGCAGGTGGAACGCGCTGAACAGGTGGAACAGGCACGGCTGATCGGGGCGGTGGGATGGCGGGCGAAGCTGCAGCGGGAGGCGGCTCAGCCGCAATTCGCGGAAGGGTGCTGCTGTGCTCGAAGGGGTCTGCGTACAGCACATAGCCCGATTTGTCGGACGAGCCCACCACAAACTCCACCGTCGGAGTTCCGCCGACTGGAGGCGCGGGCGGCGCCTGTGGCATCGCCGGCCGATGACTAACGGTCTGATCGACGGCTTTGTCGGGCTGCTTTCTGGGAGCCGCCGTAACTGGTTCCGATGGCACGCCGGCAGATGAATAGGATTGAATGGGAGAGCGCTCGCCGGTCAGCCATTGCCTGATTTGGCCCCGCGCGACCTCGGACAGCTCCATGAATTGCAAGCCGGCTCTTTTTCTTTTGTCCCCGGTCCAGACGACTCGCGCCTCAGCTTCAATCCACGACTTCGATTGCGGCGCCTGCATGCGCACCTTGAGCAGCGGCTGATCTATCAGGCTCATTGCCGCTTGTACGGCCAGGCCCCCCTCGCAGGCATCGAGCACAATGCCGCCATTATCTTGGTCGAGTTCGATATACGCGAGACTACGGACAGTCTGGCGCCGATGCAATCGCCGTTCGGAAGCTTTCGGAGATTCTTCGCCCGTGTTTAACGCGTCGGCCATAACCCTTTTCTCTGCTACTTCCTTGAGCCGGGAATCTCTGCGACGTGATTAACATGATTATACCCCCCGGCCGCGTGCCCCCTCAAGTGATCTCAGGGCCCGCCGGGCGCCCGCCAGCCCTCACCAAATCGCTCCCCCATCCGCCCAGCCGGGTGTAAGCTATGGAATGTGACTGAAAAGATCCGAAAGAACGAGGCGGAATGGCGCGCGGCCCTTACGCCCGAGCAGTACCATGTGACCCGCCAGAAGGGAACTGAGCCCCCGTTCACCGGCGAATACGAAAGCACTGAAACGCCCGGCACCTATCTCTGCATCTGTTGCGGCCAGCCGCTTTTTGCCTCGGACACGAAATATCATTCCGGTTCGGGTTGGCCCAGCTATTGGCAGCCTATCGCGGCGGAAAATATCTCGATGCAACGTGACCTTGCGCATGGAATGGTTCGCACAGAGGTGATGTGCAGCCAGTGCGACGCTCACCTGGGGCACGTCTTCGAGGATGGCCCTCGCCCCACCGGACTCCGCTTCTGCATTAATTCCGCCGCGCTGCGGCTTCAGCCCGACGAGCCCGACGACAAATCTTAAGGGTTGAAGAAAATCAGTTGCGGGTGCTGATTCGACGTATCCGCCGGTATCGCCCGAATTGCGCTCCCCGACAAAACGTAGAAGATCCACTGTGTAGGAAAGCCGGTCGGCACAGTTCCAGTCGTCGTCATTGTGCCGCGCCCATTTGCCGCCAGGCCGCCGATAGTAGCGGTGAATGCTTGATCCAGGTGTGCAGTCGTGCCCGGCGAGTCGACCTCATCAACCGTGCCGGCAAAATTGCCGTTGCCATCTGCCGCAACCTGGCCCAGCAGGTTGTTCACCTGCGTTTCGCCGGGAAATGGCGCGGCCAGCGTGTACTGGCCATCGACAGAAGTAAGCGAAATCCCCGTCGCAGTCTGCTGTTCTAGAAGCCCGGTGGTCACGGTCGCATCGCTGCCTATCAGGAAGCCTTGGCCGGGCCCGGTCAGATACGCGGCAACGAAGGGTGGCGACGGTTGGGCCCAGGTGAACGCCGCGCGTCCGGCCTGCGTCACCGTGCAAGTTTCGCTCAACGACGCCGACGTGATCGCCCCGGCATCGTTCTCATCATCAGTTAGCGCGTTCGTTGTGGCCCCATCGCATGCGGTCGTGGACAGCAATCCAGCGAAGACGCTCGCATTTCCGCTGGAATTCACGCCCGTTCCAGTCGCGACGCTCGTGCCGGCCAAGGTGCTCGCATTGAATGTCACGTTCGTTTGCTGCAACACCATCTCGCCGCTCAATCGATAATTCGTGGGCATGCCGTTGCCGTTGGTATTTTGGTCAGTCTCGATGAAAAACAGATCCGACCCCGATACAAACATGTACGCGAAGTTCAGCGTGATTTGGGTGCTTTGGGGCACTTCAAACGTGAACTGCGTCGTGCC
>JASHRI010000243.1 GCA_030037435.1 Candidatus Acidiferrales bacterium
ACCTGCTGCTCGGGCGAGAGCTGCAACAGGACCTCCGAACCAATCGCTTTTTCGCGCACGTGCGCGATGAATTCGTCGGTCACCTGCAAATTGACGTCGCCATCGAGCAGCGCCTCGCGGATTTCGCCGAGCGCCGCGTCAAGATGCTCCTCGGTCAATTTGCCCTGGCCGCGCAAGTTCTTGAATGTGCGTTGGAGTTTTTCTGTGAGTGTCTCGAACATTTTCGGTTATGCCGTCCCGGCTCGATTTTTCTTCGGCAGCATGAATGCCGCGATTTCCGCCATCGGCGCCGCGCCATCGACGAAACTGAAGGTTCCCTGCTCTTTCATTTCGCGCGCCGCGGCAACAAGAGCGCCAAACGCTACGCGCGAAAGCGATCCGCCGAGGCTGATGCGGCGGACACCCACTTCGGCGAGATCTCTTACGGAAAAAGACAGACCCTTGATCCCTACGAGCACGTTGACAGGATGCGGCGCGACGACAGCGCAGACCGTCTTGATTGCTTCGAGGGTTGGCAGGCCGGGCGCAAACAGAACATCGGCGCCCGCCTCGGCAAACGCTTGCAGGCGGCGAACTGTGTCGCCGAGATCGGGATTGCCGTGGAGAAAATTTTCGGCGCGCGCCGTGAGCGTGAATGGAAACGGCAAAGCACGCGCAGCTTCGACTGCGGCGCGAACGCGCTCGACAGCGAGCGTATGATCGTAGATCGGGCGGCGATCGTCGCCGCTGGCATCTTCCACCGATCCTCCAACGAGTCCCGTGGCTGCGGCTAAACGAATCGTTTCCCCGACGGTTTTCGGATCGTCACCGAAGCAATTTTCAAGATCCGCAGCGACTGGTAAATCGGTGGCGTCGACAATCGCGCGGCAATGCGCAAGCGCTTCGTCGCGCGAGGCCGAGCCGTCACGGCGGCCCAGAGAGAATGCGAAGCCGGAGCTAGTGGTGGCGAGAGCTTCGAAGCCGATCCCCGCGAGGATTCGCGCGCTGCCGACATCCCACGGATTGGGAATGATGAATGCGCCGGGTTCGGCGCCAGCAGTCCGCGCTCCCGGCGATTTCTGAAGATGGTGCAGCGCCCTAAATTTCTTGGCCTTTTCGGCCTGACTGACGCTCATGGGCGGATTTCCTGGGGGCGAATATAAGGCGAATCAAGAGCACCGGGGAGGAGTTTCGGATAGAACATGCCCGGATTGTTTATTTTCAATGAGTTGCGAGCACTTCTATTCGAAGGGGAGTTTCGATTAGAACGGGTAGCTATGCGCCGATTTTGAGTCCTTATTTGTCGTGCAATGCGGCAATTCAAAGACGATGAGAGGCCGGGCTGCGAATTGGTTGAGCAGACGAGAGACGAACGGCGAGCTGGGGAATCGGAAAGAGGAGCGACCAACAAAGATCGCTGAAGGATCGAAGTGCGGAATTGCGGTGATCGGCTGCGTGAGAACGTCGAATGCCAACAAGAAATTGGCGCGGCGAGAGACACTGATGCAACGCCCTCGGCAGAGCCAAGCGCCGGTCGACCGACCTTGGACCATTGGTCCATCGTTCTATGGTAGTAGACGCGAATTGAAATGCAAGTGCCAGCGCCTGTGGACACCAGAAGCTAGAAGGGGCAAGCGCGCGCTCGAAGACAGCGCGCTAGTGAGGCGCCTGCCTTGGCAGCTGGAAGATAGGCTGCGGTAGGACATAGTCGGCGAGGCGGATGCCGTCGAGCTCGGCTTCGATTCGAACGGACTTCCCCTTTACCGGCGTGCTGACGGTGAATGGAGTTCCGGGGCAAAGTCCGGGAGTAGGAAACGGCGTGAGCTCCTGGTCACTCCCGAGGTGAAATGGAATTCGACTCTGGGCGATGGGGCTGATCCCCAAATCGGCCGGACTCCAACTGCCGGCGCCGCCCCAGGCGTAGCCGATCATTCCATTGAGAGACGCCGCGCCCGGAGGCGGTGGGCACGTGCTTGTGGACGGATCCATTTGCGCCATGAGAGGCGGACTTTTCAGCGGAGAACGGCATCGGACTAGGAGCGCACTTTCCAGCCAGCAGACACCGATGCCAGGAACCGTAAATTCTCTGCCTTGAGAAACAACCTGCCGAAAATCGGTTTCGCGGTAGGAAGTGAGCGCGAAGGATACATGGACATTGATCGAAGCCGATTCCTCCTGCTCGAAGAACTTCCTGTCAACCTGGGTACGAAGGATCGATTTGGCGTTACCGGGCCAATATGAATTTTCCACCGCCTGCCAGTGCGAGGTCCAGCGATGCCCGTCGGGCGCCTGGATCGTAACAAGCTGGCCCTCTTGAATGACCGCGGAGCCAGGAGCCACACCAGAGACTTGCACTGGAAAAAGCAGGAGCACATTCCTTGCCGCACGGGACGGTTGATTAATCCGACTCGACGGCGGCCCAAACTGAAGTTGAACCGGAGGGGTCTTGCCGGGCGCCAAGGGCGGAAACGCTGAGTTGACTGCTGCGCTGTAGGGTGCAGCGGCTACGACGATCAAGAAAGCGGCCGCGCCGACAAAGACCAGTACGCGGGACGTCCATGCCTTGCGGCGGGCGTACTGCACGAGGATCACTGCGATGGTGACGGCAAAGAAAATCACGAGGCCGGCGATCGCGGGGATCTTTCCAGCAGAAGGAGCGTTTACGTTTGGTATGGCCGACGCGAGACTGCCAGTGCCGAGGGCATAGAGGACGAGACCGACAACAACGAGCAGGATTTGGACGATAGTCGAGGTGAGGACGCTGGCGGTCAAGACAGGCAGAATGAGGACGGCGGCCATCAAGAGCTGCATCCACAGCAATCCGGGAATGTAGTGAACGGGAGCGAAACCGGCGGCGGCCAGAAGAATCAGATTGGCGATGAAGAGCGGGACGCTGATGAAGACCACGGCCACCAAAATCTTTGCAGCCAGCAGTTTTTTCCATTCGTAGGGGCGAGTGACCCAAAACTGACGATCGCCGATGAGCGGCTCGTTGTGCACGGCGCGGGCAAGCAACAAGCACCACGAAATTGGCACGAGCGGCGTGACTAAGCCCCACAGGATATCGAGTCCACTCATAAATCCTTCCGGCGTCGACCAGCCGTGAATCGTCTTCCAGACGTAGAGGGCCAGCAGGATCAGCGAAGCGACGATTTCGATCCAGAGGTGACGAACATCGTTGCGAAAGATGTGGAGAACTTGCTTCATCGCCGAGCCTTTCTTTTTTTCTTGGACTGCTTTTGTTTCGAGACCTTATTCCTAACTGCATTTCTTGAGAAATACGACTATCCCGAACTGCGCCTGCTCTTTGCCATGGCCAGGAAAATGGAACGCAAGGACATGGGAGAAAAAGTCGCGTCGCGCACCGGCCCGAAAACCCCGGCGATCTCGGCGGAGGTCCGCTGCTCGTCGAAGCGGCTTTCGACGAAACGCACGACGGCAGCCGCAGCGTTCACCTGCATCCAGGAATTTGGGATGGATTGCGGCATGGCACGAGGCGCGTCGAGAGTGAGCTCGACATCGCGAAAACGCGCGGCGAGAGACGTCATCTCTTCCGAAAAGACGAGGCGGCCCCGCTCGAGATAACCCACGTGACTCGAGAAGTTTTCGATATCGGCCAAGTCATGCGAGGAGATAAAAACGGTGGCTTCCGCGGCGCGTTCGAGAAGACCTTCGACCAGTTCGTCGCGCACCAGTGGATCGAGCCCGCCGAGAGGCTCGTCGAGGACGATCAATCGAGGATGAAAGGCCAGGGCGCTGGCCAGCGCCGCTTTCATGCTCATCCCGCGGGAGAGTTCCTTGAGCTTGCGATCGGGCGGGAGATCGAATTTTTTCAGGAGCTCGCCTTCGAGGCTGCGATCCCAGGAAGGATAAAAGGGCCGAAGATACGCGAAGAAATCGTCGACGCGCATCCAGCCGGGCATTTGCTGATTTTCGGAAACGTAGCCGATGGACTGGAAGACGCGCCCCGCGACACGGGTGGAATCCATTCCGAGCACTTCGGCGCGACCGCTGGTGGCTCGATAGATATTCATCAAAATTTTGATCGCCGTGGTTTTGCCTGCGCCGTTTGGTCCCACAAGGGCATAGACGGCCCCCTCGGGCACGTCGAGATCGAGGCCGCTGAGCGCCTCAACACGGCGAAATCGCTTGATAAGTCCCTGGGTGCGAATCGCGCTGGACGCTTTCGATTCTGTGGTGATCATCGCTTTCGGTTCCCTTCCCGATCGGACTCCTGGGCCGATAACCGCTTCCAATGGTCCGTAATGGACTCAAGCACATCCAGCAAATCGATTCCAAGCCGTTTTGCGTCGACGACGAGTTCCTCGATCTCACGCCCGAGGAGCTGAGTTCGTTCCGCGGAGGTTGATGGGGGAATCACGGCGACGACGGTGCCGATGCCGGGACGCGTTTCGAGCAGACCCGCGGCGATCAATTGCGTGACGACCTTGTGGGCGGTGTTCGGGTTGATCTTGAGATCCTTGCTGAGAGTTCGAACCGAGGGGAACGCATCGCCGGGGCGGAGCTGGCCGGAGATGATCGCTTTCGTCGCGGCATAGAAGACTTGATCGGAGAGCGAAACACCCGGGCGAAATTGGACGCGGAACGGAATCACGCGTGTACTATAACAGCTAATACACCGCTGTCAATGCCCCGTTCTGGGGCGTGGAGAGGACGGGGTGAGGAGAGGAGGAGGCGGTCTGCTAGAATTCGGCTTCGTCCGCGCGTTCTGCATCATTTTAAGCGAGGCTACGCGGAAGGAAACGGGCGGACGAAGGGCAGAGGCGTGAATCGATTGCACCATTGGCTGTGCCGCTCGGAGAGATGGAGAAAGACCGTGGGAGAACGGCTGCCATGGGCTCTTGGCGACGCGGAGTTGGGAACGGATGTGCTCGAGCTTGGGCCCGGACCGGGATTCACTACCGATTTGTTGCGGCTGAGGACAGAGCGCCTGAGCGCCATCGAGATCGACGCCAAATTGGCGAAGGATCTGAGCCTGCGGCTGAAGGACAGCAATGTGACCGTGGTGAACGGAGACGCAACGGCAATGCCGTTTGCGGATGAGCAA
>JASHRI010000244.1 GCA_030037435.1 Candidatus Acidiferrales bacterium
TAGGAATAATCTGGAAATGTCGAATTAAACCTCTGATCCAAAAAATCTCGGGGATAAACGGTTTCAGCGACCTTCTTGTAAATGCCAGTCTTTAGGCCGTCTATCTTGACCATTTGGTAGGCAGGTTCGGTCAGCAGAAATTTGTGAAGGATACCCACGCAAGAGATACACAGGTCATCAACGGCCAGACTTCCGCCGACCTTCAGGTGAGCATTCACATAGAAGTAGTCGACGATCGGTGCAGGAAACGCGTGCGAACCATCGATCAATGCAAAATCCAGCCGGCGTTCGCCGATGTCCAGCGCCGGCAAAGCGGCATCTGACCTCATGGGAATGAAGCGGAGCTGTTCGGTTGAGATCTGGTTCTCGTCGCAATATTTCCGGACCCTAATGTGCTCCTTTGCGAGAGGCGAAATGCAAATATGTTCGCTTCCGATTATGGCAAAGCACACGGTGCTCAGCCCGCATCCTGTTTCAAGGGTGAGACTGCCGGGGGCAACAAATTCGTCCAATAATTCTAGAAATGAGCTCTGTATCCCCCAATCGCTGACTAATCCGTCCTCCCCTCCTGGGCCGTCCTCGAAATAGTCTATTGGGCGGTGCAGCTTCGGCGGGTTCTCACGGAGCCGCTTGAGGGCCAGTTCTACGGAGGGAGTTCTGCTATGTCCCGGCGCCGTCACGATCACGTCCTTCGGGTTCTAAGTATCGCCAGATGGACATTATGGCCTAACCGGACATACGTGAGGTTAGAGAGTCGACTCGATGCGACGATCGGGGATAAACCATATAGCAGCGATAAATACGTAAAGCGCTAGCGAAAGCCATGGATGAAGGAAGGCAAGCGGAACGGCCATCAGATAGATTGCCATGGACAGTTTTCCCTTTTTATCCTTTCCAACGGCAATGGCAAGCCTTGATTCCGGGCCATTGCAGCGGATGATCGCCAGCTCCAACAGTACGTAAGCGATTTCCGCCAAGGCAAGGTTCACGCCATAAGCAGCCGTTGGCAGCGCGGCGATGTGAGTATCGTTCATCCAGTGGATAAGTAGCGGAATCAATGACAGCCAGAACAGCAAAAGCATATTGGCCCACAAAACATAACCATCGATCCGGTCGGTTGCGTGGAGCATGTGGTGATGATTGTTCCAAAAAATCGCGACATTGGTGAAGCTGAGGGCGTAAACCAAGAGAATGGGAGCTTCGGCTTCGAGCGCGGCCCAGGTGGTTCCTTCCGGAGCGCTGATTTCCAGAGCAGTGATAGTAAGAATGATGGCCAATACGCCATCTGTGAATTGTTCGAGACGCTGCTTGCCCACGGACGGCCTCTGGTTTGGCGTTCTGAGCTAGAGATCTATACGAGTCACGCTTCGAGTTGGTGAGGCCTTTTTTCGATATAGGAGTGGCCAACCAGGCGCGCTATTAGCGCGCCAGCGGAGCCTGCAACCACGACCGTCGCAAAGCAGGTCAGTATCGCGAGTAACGGACCACCCTGGCTGAGAACCATCACAATTGCCGTGATCGGCAAATGATAGCCTCCACTGATGCCGCCCGCTGCGCCGGCCGCACCAGCAAGATCGCTGGGCACTCGAAGCGACGGTGCAAACACTCGTCCTGCAAGGTCGCCGATGGCGAGAAATGGTACGAACAGGCCGCCGCATCCGCCTGCTGCAGCTGAAGACGTGGTTGCTACGGCGCGGAGGATATCAACCGCGAGGATCGTAAGCGCCGACGCGGGCGTACTCTCTACCCACCTGATCGTTCCGGTCCCCGGGCCGATCGCGGCCGACGGGGCAGCGATCCTGGCGAGAATCACGGCGGCTGCGGCCAAAACCAGGCCGCTAACCACGAGCCGAGTGAAGGGGTGGACCGGGGTAAATTTTGCTCGATAGATCGCGGCTCCTGATAGCGCTGTGATGGTGCCGGAAAGCACGCCGATGAGGAGCGCCGTGATCATTGCTTGATGAAAGGTATGTGGCGGTTCCTTGGGGACGACCAGGCGCAGGAGATCGACTTTAAGAGCGACGTGCAAAAGCCATCCGACGAATCCGCCCACAAGTGCCGCAGTTATTCGCTCGGCGTTGAGTGGGGCGTGGTGCCGTCGGCCCAGCTCTAGCATATATGCCGTGCCCAGCAGGGGAATCCCCATCAGCGCCGAGACGCCCGCCGCACCGCCCCCAACGGCGGCTGGCCGCAGAAGAGGGCGCCACCATCGATCTCCAAGAGCCGCTCCCGTTGCTACTCCGAGATAGGCTGCCGGCGCTTCCGTTCCCATCGCCGCTCCGAAGCCTACCGTGGCTATCATGGCAAGCATGCGGATCGGCGCTAAGCGCCAGGGGAAACGCTGTTCCTCGCCCGCGAACCCCACCATATCTCCGGTCAGATCCGAGCGAGAGACGCGAGGCGCGAAAGCTCTCCAAGCGCTCGCCCAGCGAGGCCGCTCGAAACTCACGGTTTCGCTACTCAAACCGAATCCGTAAAGCACGAAGACTGACAGCGCCAGTCCGATGATGGGCACGAGAATTAGGACCCAGGTTTGCTGTCTGGAGACAACAGCCAGTATTCCCTTAAGTATCTCTGTAAACCCAATGACCAGTGCGGCCGCGAGCGTGCCGCCGATAATTCCACCGAGCGCGGAGGTGACAATCGTTGAACGCAATGTGGGACGTACGACCGACGCGGGCGGTCCTTTCATGGCGTTTCTCCAAATGCCGCTCCAGGGCGGCATGCGGACACGCGTCAACAGGGAACTTCGGCGCTATGGGCGGAACTAATGGGCTCCCGCTCTGCGAAAGCTTTCAGTTGAGGCCTTCTCAGCTATTCCGAGCACTACGCGGCCCTGAACTTCCCCGTTCCTAAGCCTCTCAAAAACCTCATTGATGGCCTCCAAGGGCACGGTCTCGATGGTCGCCTTCACTTTACCTTCGGCGGCAAACTGCAGTGCCTCCTGCAAATCGAGGCGGGTGCCAACGATCGAGCCAAGGATGGTGTAGCGGTTCAAAACCACATCGAAGATAGGAAGCGGAAATTCTCCTGCGGGTATGCCAACGAGGACGCATGTGCCATGCCGGCGCAGCATGCCGATGGCTTCCTTAAAGGCGGCGGTTGAAACCGCGGTCACTAGCACTCCGTGCGCTCCACCAATCTGTCTCTGGATTTCGCTCGACGGATCCTGACTGTCAGCATCGATGGCAATCTCAGCTCCTAGTTCTTTTGCGAATCGGGCTTTTTGCGCTCCCAGCTCAACGACTGCGACATGCAGCCCCATCGCCTTTGCATATTGAATCGCTACGTGACCCAGGCCGCCGGCACCCAAAATCACGACCCACTGTCCGGCGCGGACGCCAGTCTCCTTGAGTCCCTTATAAGTTGTAACACCGGCACAGAGAATGGGCGCTGCATCCACGAATGAAAGCTGGCGGGGGATCAAGGCCAGGTAATCTGCCTTCGCCAGCGCGTATTGGGCGAAGCTGCCATTAACGGAATACCCGGCATTTTTCTGTTGCAGGCATAGGGTCTCCCATCCCGAAACACAGAACTCGCAACGACCGCACGCGCTGTAAAGCCACGCAAGCCCTACGCGGTCTCCTTCTTTCAGGCGCGTGACCCCCGACCCGACCGCGACCACGATTCCCGTTCCTTCATGTCCGGGCGTGAAAGGGAGTTTTGGTTTTATGGGCCAGTCACCATCGGCTGCGTGCAAATCCGTGTGGCACACTCCGCTAGCGGCCAACTCTAGCAATACTTCACCGGGACCCGGCTCAGGGACGGGAACTTCGCGGATAGAAAGAGGGGCAGAAAACCTCTCAACAACGACTGCTTTCATGGTTTTGGGAATCATTCGCTAGCTTCCTCAGCGAGTTTGGGAGGGCGTCCGTCGAGTGTCTGCCAGAGGCTTCGCAATTTGCCACTGTCAAATGTTGCAGACGAACCTCATGTCTGGAAACGACAGTAACTCGCGTGAGGCACGACCCTTAATGGTGAAATCGCGAATCTGTCCGCTTTCCTTAAGTTGTTTCAGTCCCAGCGCAATGCTCGTTCATAATGCTCAACGAATTGACTCGCTGAGGTGTCCGTGAACGCAAAATCATTTTTGTTTGTGCTGATCCTACTCGGACTCTGCTCCTCCGTGCGGGGCAATCAGAGGAGAAAGAAATCGCTGTCGTCGAGGTCGGCGGCGCGGCATCACAGAGTTTGAAAGACGGAGGATTGAGCGGTGGTCCCGATCTCGCGGTAGAGTTCACGCCGATCGAAAACAAGTTGGAGATCGAAACGGGCGTCACAGGGCTTTTCAATGCTCACTCGACAGAATGGGATGTTGACGTCCTGTTCAAGAAACCATGGACACTTTCAAGGAAGGTCGAGTTCATGGCGGGCGCCGGACCGGAGTGGATTCACACCAGTGTGAATCACATTTCGGCAAACGCTGTTGGTGCTGCAGCGATAGGTGATTTTATGTTTTGGCCCTCCGCGAAAGGTTTGGATGGTATCTCGAACCCGGTTACGACTACAGTTTCGGACGCGGTCATGAGCAATCCCTTGGAATAAGCGGCGGCCTGCTTATCACCATTCGCTGAAGACCCATCTCGATCTCCAAGATTCCGTCAAAAATAGCCAACCACCTCGTTTTCAGTTGGCACGCATCCGTCGATCCCGTCGTACTTTGCCCGGAGATCAGTCGTGAGTCTGTCTCTTCTGCCAGTTCAATGACCGGGTGTCATCGATTGACAATTCGCAATGCTAGACGGTTGTCCAGTGGAGGAATATGAGCGCTGCAATTGAGGATTACGGGATTATAGGAGATTGCGAGTCAGTCGCGCTTGTGGGTCGCAATGGCTCCATTGATTGGTTATGTTGGCCGCGTTTCGATTCGGATGCCTGTTTCGCGGCACTCTTGGGGACGCCTGAGAACGGTCGATGGCTGCTCGCTCCAGCTTCCACTGTAAAGAACACGGCCCGCCGATATCGGGATCATACGCTCATCCTTGAGACTCGATTCGAGACTGAGGACGGAACCGTGAGCGTGGTTGACTTCATGCCCCCTCGGAGTGGTCACTCGGATCTGGTCCGGATCGTGCGTGGAGAAAGCGGGCATGTCCGCATGGCAATGGAACTCACGATCCGCTTCGACTATGGACTCTCTGTTCCATGGATCAGTTCCGTCGGAGAGGAGCTCCTGCACGCCGTCGTGGGCCCGCACCTCATCGTCGTCAACGGAGGCACTGCGCTAACACACTCTGACGGCACCATAAGGGCTGATTTCACAATTAATCCTGGCGAGACGGTTTCTTTCGTGATCATGCACAGCCCGTCTCACCAATCTGCACCGCTGCCTATCAGTCCCGGCGCCGCTCTGGCTCAGACTGAGCGATTTTGGCTCGATTGGGTTACCCACTGCACTTATCGAGGGCTAGCTGCCGATGCGGTTGAGCGCTCGCTGATTGTTCTCAAGGCGCTCACCTATGCACCGACCGGCGGAATTGTCGCAGCACCGACCACGTCGCTGCCAGAGGAGATCGGGGGCGAGCGGAACTGGGATTATCGCTATTGCTGGTTGCGCGATGCGACCTTCACTCTCCTGGCTTTCATGAACGCGGGATTTCAGAGTGAGGCTGTGGCATGGCGGGACTGGCTGCTGCGGGCAGTTGCCGGAAAAGCGTCTCAAGATCAAATCATGTACGGCATTGCGGGCGAACGCCGCCTGCTCGAGTGGGAGGTATCGTGGCTGCCTGGCTATGAGAACTCCAAACCAGTACGTGTCGGCAACGCTGCTGCTACTCAGCTCCAACTAGATGTCTATGGCGAAGTTGCTGATGCGCTACATCAGGCCAGAAAGGGCGCATCGAGTGTGCCGGAGCAGAGCGCTGCGATAGAACGAGACTGGATATCGTATCTTGAGCAGATTTGGATGCAGCCCGACGAGGGCATATGGGAGATACGTGGAGAACGGCAGCAGTTTACGCACTCTAAAGTGATGGCGTGGGTTGCCGTGGACCGTGCGATCAAAGATTTTGAGCGTTTTAAACTGGCTGGTCCTCTCGATCATTGGCGTGCGCTGCGCGACAAGATTCACCAGAATGTTTGTCAATATGGTTTCAATGCCAGTGTGGGCACGTTTGTGCAGAGCTATGGATCGACTGCGCTGGATGCGAGTCTGCTGCTTATCCCTCTTGTCGGTTTCTTGCCTGCATCGGACCCGCGTGTCGTTGCAACCATAGAAGCTATCGAGCGCGACTTGGTCGTTGATGGCTTCGTGTTGCGATACGACTTAGAAAAGTCTGATGACGGGCTTGCAGGAGACGAAGCAACATTTCTGCTCTGTAGCTTCTGGCTTGTAGATTGTCTGATTATGCTGGGCAGGGACGACGACGCCAAACATCTCTTCGATCGGTTGTTGCATGTGCGCAACGATCTGGGCCTATTGGCCGAGGAATATGACCCCATCTCGAGCCGGCAGTTAGGAAACTTTCCGCAGGCGTTCTCGCATATTGGGCTGGTCAACTCGGCGGTGAACTTGAGTCGCGCCGTCGGACCCGTGAGTCAGCGCACGGACACTGAGCCCGGTGCGATGGCTGCGTAGGAACGATCGAGACACACGAAGAGAATGCGCGTGGTGTAGGCTTCGTTCTTTGAAATCCCCGAAGAGACCACACCTTCAGGATATGAGTTTGGCCTCCTTCAGGCCCTGATGCAGGTGCTCTGTGTCGGATACCCAGCCGAACACGCCGCCTTGCATCTTGACCGACGTGATCGCGGATTCGTGGTTCCCGATATCTGTAGCGCCGACACAGTCCTTCAGGAGCAGGCACCAATAGCCAATATCATTAGCCTCCCTCATGATGGTGTGGACGCAAACATCGGTGGTGATGCCGCAAAGGATCAAGTGAGTAATACCGAGTTGCTGCAGAACCAAGAAGAAGTCGCTGCAATACCCGACGCCTTTTCCGGCCTTGTCGACGAGCACTTCCCCGTCGATCGGTTCAACCTCCTTGACGATGCCCCAACTCCTGGAACCGCGCAGAAGCAATCGTCCCACACCTCCCCTGGGTTGCTCCCCGATGCCGACTGCATCTTTGGCGATGATCTTACTGCGCAGAATTTTGTTATAAGGACAGTCGCTCAAGTCCGGCAGGTGCCCCTCCCGGCAATGGACGACGGTGATGCTGGAACTGCGGGCATCCTTCAGGGCTTTTCTTGCAAACGTAAGAGGATTGGCGGTATTCGAAAGTGGATACCCCATCACATCGACGTAGCCTTTCTCACCGCAGAAATCGATTTGAAAGTCGATGGATACGAGTGCCGTGCGCGCGCTATCAAACTCTAGGTACGAGGATTCGCCGAAATTCGGCACGTCCTCGCAGACCACCCTAAATAGCTTTCCTTTAGGCGGCCCGTAAAGCCACTGCGGCACCTTGTATGTCTTGGTTTTCTTCCATTCCTTGTAGCCTTCTTCGACATGGGCGAGCATTTCATCGCGGCGCTTGGACATTAGGTGTTCATATTCGCGTTCCGCGCCATGGTCGGAAGGAGTTCCTTTTTGGATTAGTTCTTCGGTGATAATCATGTCACGGCTCCTTTGCTTTTCGACATTGTTTGAGCGGCTGAATCACTTCTTCTGGACGGAGAGCGGAAAAATGAGTTTCTCGAAAATGAGAACGAAGATGATCACCGAGATGACCGGATTGCTGAAAATCGTCTCAATCACCGGCTATCGCCTGCGCGGCAAACGATTGCAGGGCGTAAGCCTCGCCTCCAGCGGCAAAGGCGGCTACGATTGCCAACGATGGAATGACGTTCGGGCCA
The DNA here is from genome assembly GCA_030037435.1 of Candidatus Acidiferrales bacterium. Taxonomy (GTDB): domain Bacteria; phylum Acidobacteriota; class Terriglobia; order Acidiferrales; family UBA7541; genus Palsa-295. The sequence continues at coordinate 7,801 of JASHRI010000244.1, forward strand.
CGAACCATTGCCATTCGATGACCGAGC
>JASHRI010000021.1 GCA_030037435.1 Candidatus Acidiferrales bacterium
GCGAATTCGTGATGAGTTCATCGGTCCCTCCCGACTGCTATTGTGCGCCCGCGTATACTACGCCCTGCCACCGCAAATCGCATAACGGACGGAATTGGGGGAGATGAGAGGCGTCGTTTCGGATTCGGAGAACAGCTTGCGGAGGTGGAGAGCAAACACCCAAGACAAGAATACTGCGCACAAAATTGGAATCGATCCCGACGTCACGCGAATGTCGTCGCTTCTCTGCCTGCGATTGCAAACAGGGCTAGCATGAAAGCGGAGGCCGCTTAATGCTAAACTGTTTTGCGTCGATCGTGTGGTGAGCGTAGCTCAGCCGGTAGAGCATCGGTCTGTGGAATACGCTCAGAAAATCCCTAAACATCGGAACGGGTGCAACTTACACGGTGGGACGGCGTTCATGCTGGACCCAAACGGTGAAAGTTTGTTCGGGTATTTGCGAAAGAAAGCGTTAGCGGGTCCCTCCGTGCTCCTGTTCGTCAATTCGCTTCCGAAGTTCCTTGATGTCCTCGCGTGTCTGACTGTGGAACGCTTTCGTCTCGGACGCGGTCCAAAGCGTGTCTCTCGTAGCCGGGTCAATAACGAACAGATGGACCCTCGTTTCACCGCCGGTTCTGACGGTCCCATGGTTCCAGGTCTGTGTCGAGCTGTTATAGGTGGAAATCGTGCTCGTGCTTGCTGGGGTAGTATCGGCGGCAAATCTGAGAATGATGTCAGCCTTCTTCGAGCTGTCAACAACCTGAAAGCGGCCCCACTTCGTCAATTCGTCGTACGCTCTATCGGTAATCTGAGAATACCCGCCTTGATTGTCTATGTAGACGGTTTTTGCAGACAGAATCAGCGCCGGAAGTGGCGCGTGCTTATCTTTCGGGAATGTAACGAGCGCGAGTGACAGGGTGAGAGCGACTGTGAGCGCGTACCTCATTTTGCTTGCCTCCCTCCATCGAATTTGCTACCCAATTCTGAAGGCTTTGGTTCGCGCGATTGGATGACACTTACTTTAAGTGGAGTGTATTGAACAATAACTCTTTCGTGCCAGCTTCCACCCATCAAAAACTTTCACGCGCGATGAAATTCAAATCCCAAAAGGGGAAATTTAACGAAATGCAAAAAACAATTAAGATTGAGCCATCAATTGCGTAGTCTCGGAGGGAACAATGAAAACGCCTAAGAACCCGTTTAGCGGCCAACTGCCAATCGACAGAGCGGCTATACAAATGCGCCGCAAACTGGACAAGATTTGGGAATCCGTCAAGGAACTACGAGCAAGCCAAATCGCCTTGCTGTCTACTCTCAAAGAAACACCCGCTGGTGACGAAGCGGCCGTACTCAGCGGTGGCCGGTGGGCTTTTTATCAAGAACGGCTAGAAGCGGCGCTGCAAGAATTAAGCGACGAATGAGGGATTCGGTTGGCGGTTCCCGCTTCCATCGGATGCTTATGCAACTTCGTCTTCTGAGAGCGGCTGAATTACGGAAGAAATCCACTTGTGAATTGCATCAAAGCGAAATTCACCCCGCGCGATTCTTTCAGTGATGAAATCGTGCGTCGGTTCGGATTCGACCTTCAAATAGAACCCATTGAGTCGTAGAAAAGTGTCGGTCGCGGCAAAGCATATCCTCTTGTTGCCGTCGATGAAGGCGTGATTGTTCGCAAGGGACTCCATGAGAGCCGAGGCTTCTTCGGTGAGGCTGGCGTAGTAGCCGATCTGCGGACGATAGACTGCGGACTCTAGACTACCCGGATCGCGCACTCCGTGTGCACCGCCAAACTCTACGATGAGCTGGCGGTGCATTTCGATCACCTCGGCAAGTGTGAGGTAGTGTTCTGCCACTTACGCTTGAGCGAGGCTCTTGTGAAGTTCACGATTCCTATTGGTGGAACGGCGAAAATGGTTCATGACTTCGGGACGTACCGAGTTCTTCGTGGGGGCGATAAATTCGATGTAGTGTCGCATGGCTTTCTCCAACAAATACCGCTGAGTATGACCATATTGCTCGGCAATTCGGCTGAACTCTGTGTAAAGTTCCTTGTCGATTTCAGGTCCAATCTTAATCGTTTCTACTCTGGTAGCCATTGGTCACGCCTCCTACGATGTCAGATTCTAGCAACCAAACTCTGGCGATGTCAAGATGTCTCTAGATGTAACTAGACTCTACTAGACACGTACGTAAGTCTAGGAAACATAGTAGCTTAAAGCCCCAAAGCAAATCCCTCGGTGCCTCAGTTGACCGGTCCAGCCGGACACGCGACGCTGACCGGCGTCGGATCGGTGAATCCAGCAATCGCAACCGGGCAGTCGGGGTTGTCCCGAAGAACGTCGGCGCACTCGACGCACAGCATGATTCCTATCGCACGGTACGTCACTGTCTCAAACGGACCGCTGTACCCGGCCATACAATGGCGGCACAGCAGCACATCGTCAACCGGCCCATCGGTTGTATCGAGCGCCACGCGATACAGGCTCAGCGTCACGGACAAACCTGCTTTACGATGCCGGTCGCAATCCACCACACCGCGAAACGGACCCGGTTTGTAAATGCCCGGAACAAATTACTCATATCGGGCCGAGTCCCTTTCGTCGGTCAATTCGAGCCGATAGATACGGTCCTCTAGCTCGCGGATCGTGCGGCCTTGAACGGCAATCCGCAGTTTCAGTTCGCGCAATTCCTTGGACACTTCACCCGTACCCGGTTCAATCGGCGGCTCAGTCAGCATCGGTCAATCCCCTTGAGTCTTTCGCCGGTCCAACTTCCGTTCCGCGTCCGCGAGCCGAGATTCAAGCTCGGCCACGCGGGAGATAGTGCCTTCAAGAATCTCCCACAAGTTTTGTAGCGCCCGGACGCTCGCAACCGCGTCGGTGTCCGCCGTGTTGGATTGATTTTTCATTAGTGTCCTACAAACTCGTCAATGAGATATTTTGGAAGCAGTCCGCCTAGCGCAGAGCCAAGCGCGGTACTCGTTGCTGCTGCCCGCAAAATCTGATTGCGTGCCTGCCCGACCAAGAACTTTCGGACCTGTGGCGCGTCGGGACCAAACTTTGCGCGTACTTCGTCGGCGGGCATCGTATCGAAGTCCTTGACCGTCCCAGACCAATCCGTAATTGGCGCACCACGCACAGCCTTGACCGGACTGCCTAGCTTGTCGCGGAGTCCCGCCATAAAGCCCTGCTTGCCCGCTCCGGTATTTTGCCGAATCAGGTTTTGCAGCGCGTTCTGCCCTGTTGCCGTGGACGGCGTGAAGTCTTTAATCAGCCCGCGTTGAGCCTCAACCGCATCGGCGAGGGTGTTCGCCTCATCCGGTCCGGCCAGTTGAACAAGCCGTCCCGGTTGGGTTGCCGAAACGTTCGCGGTTGCTTGATTGAGACGCGGCGCGAGTTTCGTCGCATCGGTAATCTCGCCAAGTCCGACATTGGACCGGCCTACGGTCGATGCCGCGATTTTCTTTCCAACATCGTAGCTCGCGTTGTATTTTTTCCAATCCTGTTCTGCCTGTGCCGGATCGGTCCCAGTCGCATCCTTGAACTGCTGGAACGCGGCGGCGCTCTTGTCCTCTAGCGCAAGCTTCTGTTGCTCTAGTTGACCGGCCTTTTCGGGATTGTCTATCGCGTCGTTAATCTTGTCCTCTAGCACGCTGATTTGATCGTGCAGCGCGTTCAGGTCCAGTCCCGTCACATCCTGCACCTGAGCAAAGATCGCCTTTGACCGAGCGAAAAACTGATTGCCCAGAGCCTCGCCCAGATCGGACACAGCCGTGCTTGCGGGGATCGGTTTCAATCCTTCGCTCTGAGCCGTGTTGTTGAACGATTTGCGTATCGCGTCCTGAACTGCCGGTGACGTGCTCTCGACGCTCGGTCCCTCTGCGACAGCCGGTTGGCCCTTCGGGAGAAACGCGGCCTTGGCCGTTCCAGCACTCGCTTCCGCGTCCGCCGGTAGCTCCGTCGTCACAGAGTCAGCCGCGCTCGCTGCGTCCGCTGCCCCGCCTAGTTCACTGATACCCGCGCCCGCCACCGCCGGAATCGCGTCAACAATGTCCTTAGTGACTGGTGTGGCCAAATCCCCGCCCTGTTTCGTGCCTTGCGCGATAGCTCTCGCGCGAGTCGCTTGCGTTAGCGGATTGCCAGCCATGTCGTTAACATCGGCACCCGTTGAAGCGAAGTCAGCCGCCGCGCTGCGATAGTTCCCGCCATGAAATTCTTGGATTGCGTTCTGCGCGTCCTGTACCGCCTGCTGAAACTGCGCGGGCTTCGCTTTGACCGCGTTTTCAACTCCGTTTACCACACCGCGTCCCGCACGATACGCGACAAGTCCGGGTTGACCGCCAATCATCATGGCCAGATGTTCGCGGGCATCCGTTGGCGGCTCGACCGCCTGAATAGCGGTAGAACCTATATTCGTCGCTTCCTGTTTGGCCGCATCCCAAACACGCGATATGAAACCTTGCGCCGGACCAATCGTCGCATCGTCTGGGATCGGCACTGCTTGAGTTGGTGCGCTCTGAGCCGGAGCGGATTGGACCGGCGGACCAATCGTAGCGTCGGCTGGAATAGGAATGGCTTGCGGCATTACTGTGCTCCCACCGGCGTCATAGTCTTACCGTCCGTCGTATAACCGATAATCTGATTACCACGCATGACGGGACGTGCACCTTGAGGGATCGACGGTCCACTGTTCCGGGCAGTTACAGTCGGTGACGGACCGCTCGATTGATTCGGCGTCCACGGACTGAGAATGTCCGCGTTCTGTTTGTGGAGATACGGATTGTTCCCGGCGCGTCCATCGGCCTGTGACCGCACAGAGTTTTTGATAGCGGCAATCGCGGTCTGTCGTTGCGCCGGTGACAAGCTAGGATTGATCGCGTTGAGCACCATCTGCCGCGACGCATCGGTCCCAACAGACCCGCCCATAACCTTGGCGTAATCGTCCGCGACACCGAGCGCCGTAGCAGCATAACCGGCGATTGGACCGGAACCTGTCTGCAGCGCTGCCCAGTTTTTCGTTTTGTTGAGCACCTGAAAATCATTCTGTGAGATGTTCGATCCGGCTTGCGACAGTTGGTCGAGCGTGCCTCCCGATTGAACCAACGAGCGCACGTTGCCGAAAAACTGCACGTTCGAGTTGCTCTTGGCCGTACTCGCGTATCCTTCCCATGTCGGCGCGTCGAAATTGCCGTTCGCTTGTTTCGCATAGCCTACGACATTGGCGACACCGCCCGGATTGTTCCGAAGCGCGTACCGCACATCAGCGAGGGTAAGGTCACCATTCGCCAGTTGGCCGCCAAGTTTCTGATAGTCGGCGTCCGTGGGAGCGTTGAGCACCCCCGGCTTGGCCGCGTTCTTGGCGTCGGCCACGGCAGTCGTTTTCTGCGCGGCCATCTTGCTGCCGATGTTCGCCGCGTCGCCAACTTCGGCGTCGAAAGCATCGTTGCGGGCCGATAGCGCCGCTACAACGGACTTATCGGGATTCGGCGTGGCCTTGTAGCTCGCCAACTGTTGATGAAAGAACGCCGATTGCGCGCTGTCCTTCCCTTGGTTGCCCGTAGGGAGCGGAACCTTAACGATTGTGTCGTAGGCTCGCTGGACCTGTTGTGACTGCCAAGTTTTTTGCGCCTCAATCGACGCCATAGGCTTCGCGGGATTCGGAACAATCGTACCGCCGCCCGTGCGCCAAAGTTGATCGCTCAACGGAGCGTCACCAGAGATTTTCCGAGCCTCGTTGACGAAGTTGAAGTAACCCTGATCGTTCTGCGAGAGTTGAGCCGCAGTCGGTGGCGCATAAACATTGATCGTGTGATCGCCTTGGCCGTTTATCGCCGGAGAGTTTGTCGTGACGATTGGCGGAACCTTCCCGCCATTCTGACTAGCGAGTGTCGTAAGCCCACCCGTGGCCTGCGAGTGCATATGCGCAGAATTGTCAGCCGAGATTTGCAGCGATGGACCAATCCCAAACTGCGCGTTCATGGCCGCAACCGCCGCGTGGTGATCGTCGAGCGCTTCCTGAGCTTCTTGGTTCGCTAAATCAGCCGCCCTAGCCTGATGGAGCGCAAGCACGTGATCGTCACCAGCCTTGACCGATTCCATCTGCAAAGTCGCGGCCCGTTGAGCGTTTTCAACGTCCTGCTGCTGTTTCTGAATGACCGCGCCCGCACCTTGAGCGAGTCCAGACCCGAAGTGTTTAGCTCCGGCTGAACCCGCAAGGCCATACAGAGCGCCTTGTACCAACGATTTCCAAACTGATTGCACGCCAGCGGGAGGGGCCGGAGGCACAACCCTTGCCGGTGTCGATGCCGGTATGCTCGGTGTCCCGGTCGGCGTGATCGTCGGCGGCGTGGGAACCGGATTGCTTGGATTCGGCGTGAGTGTTACGGACTGATTGTCAGCCGGTCCTTGCGGGACATTTGACATCGGCGCGTTTAGCGCGGTTGCTGCTGAACTGCTGTTAGTGTCTGGCATAACTTAATCTCCAAATTTTTCACTACCGGCGAACGTGCGAAACTGCGGCACCCGCGCTCAAAATGTCGTAT
>JASHRI010000245.1 GCA_030037435.1 Candidatus Acidiferrales bacterium
CGGATTCGAGGGCCATGCCGAGGAAACGGCGGGCTTCCTCCTGCTTAGGCTGGATGCGAACTGCCTGTTCGAGCACGGGAACGGCGCCTGCGGCGTTGAATCGGCCAAGCATCAGCGTGCCAAGGGCGAGACGCGAATCGAAATCGTTGCGATATTTATCGACGCGATGCTGCAGCAAGGCGGATTGGATCACGATGCGCTTGCTGGCGCCGTCGCGCGGCAAGAGCTGGACCCAAAGATGAGCCATTTCGTCGGTGGACTGATTGCCCCCTTGAACCCGGCGCGGGGGCGAATTGGGATTGCGCGGATTCGCGGAGGAATTGTCGTAGTGATAGCGCATGGAAATAATCGTTCCTGCGGGAAGGAATACCGGCTCGCGATAGTGGAAGACGGCTTGCCACTTCGGATCCCAATCGGGGATGCGGATCAGCCACTTGCGTTGGCCATCGGGTAGCGTGGCGTAGCCTTCGAGGACGTGGCCGAGATAATGCGCGTGGGGATAGACCGCGAGCACGTCGACGTCGGCGGGCAGGCGGAAAGAATCGGTAACGACGAAATCGCGCGCTCCGGCGGGAATGTCGAGGGCTTCGTCGTTTTGAAGCTCGATCAGCATTGGGAAACGATTCGGCGGCTGATCGGTGAAGTAAAGACCGATCGAAGGTTTTGCCGTTTCAGCCGTGCCTATGGGCATGAAGTGCGCGTTCAAGACCAGGTCGGTGCCGGGATCGAGACGCCACGCGAGGCCGTTCGGCTCAACCCACGGCGAGCCGCCTGGCTTCCAGAAAAGAAAATGGCTGGGAACATAAGAGGGGCTGCCTGCGAGCGATAGGTCCATACCGGGGAAGCCAACACCGGGCGCAGACTCCAGGCGACGAGCAGAGCGCTCGGGATCGAGAACTAAGTTGGCGTGATGCACCAGGCTCAGATCGCTGCCCGGACGGATTTCGATGGCGCGGACGTAGCGCGTGGTCTTGAGATTGGGAGAGAAAACGAAATTCCAGAAAACGTCGGGACCGGAGGCAGGAATCGAGAGCGAGCGCGGCGATTCGAGAATCAGGTCGGGCTGACCGAGTTGCCAACCGTCAGAGAAGCGCGGTGCAGGCGGCACGGCGGAAGCCGGACCCTCGGGAGCACCGTCGCGAACCCAATCGGCGATCAGGCGAATCTGCGCGTCGGTCAGCCGAAGCGAGTCGGCAAAATCGCCGTAGCCCTGCTGGGGAAGCCAGGGCGGCATCGCGCGAGCGCGAGTGGCCGCGACGATTGCCGAAGCTTGGCGCTTGACGTCGTCGTAACTCAGCAATGGAAAAGCATTGGTTCCGCAGAGGGCGCCAGGTTCGCTGGAATGATGGCAGGTGGAACAATTCTGATAAATGATCGGTGCGATATCGCGCGCGAAAGTTGGATGTGGTGGAGACTGCGAGACAGGCTTGCTGGTAGCGCCCGACGAAGAGCGGGCTGGTGCGGCGATTGCCCGGCGGGACGTGGAATTCGCAGGCAGCCACAGCAGAAACAGCAGCGCGAGAGCTCCGAGCAACCACCAGCGATTTTGCAGGTCACGAGGCACGTGAGAATCACCGCTCAAGGTACGAGCAGATTCGCAGGGACCGAGTCGCCCATCACGCGGTAGCCCGCCGGAGAAGGATGGATATGGTCGCCTGAATCGTAGGCCGGCAGAAGTCGGTCGGGCTGGCTCGGATCCCGCATGATTTTATCGAAGTCAATCACTGCGTCGAAATGTCCAGGCGCGCGAATCCATTGATTGATGGCCTGGCGGTCCGCTTCGTTGCTCGGGCCCGGGTGGTAATAGGTGAAGCCGCCGTCGGGAAGAATCGTGGCGCCGATCACGCGGATGCCATGTTCGTGCGCGCGGTCGATGATCTGCTGATAGGCGGAGAGGATGGCGTGGACCAGCGAATCGTGCTGCGCCTGGGAGACCTGGGCAGTACGCGTCAGCATACCGAGATCGTTCACGCCTTCGAGAACGATGAGGCAGCGAACGCCGGTTTGCCCGAGAACGTCGCGATCAAAGCGCGCCAATGCATTGGGTCCGAGACCGTCGAGCAAAAGCCGATTGCCGCCGATGCCCTCGTTGAGTACGCCGAAGGTGCGAGTCGCCGGCGCGGCTTGCAAGCGTCGGGCAAACTCATCCGGCCAGCGATCGTTTCCATTCGTGGTCGCGGCGTGGCCGTCGGTGATCGAGTCGCCCAGCGTCACGATCGAAAGCGCCGGACCCGAAACAGCAACGTCCACGCCCGCAATCCAATACCAGTGATCAATCGTCTTCGCAGCGGGCAAATCCAAAGCTGAAACCAAATCGCCCGATGCCAAATAGGATGTGGCGTGGGAACCGGTATGGCTGGTCTCCTGTGCTGGGGGTTCGGAAATGTGAACGGTGATGGCGAGATCAGACAGCGCGGGAGCGGCAAAATTCACGGGATCGGAGACGTAGTCGGCGCCGGCCGGCAGAGTCACGCTCGCCGCGCCACCGAACGTGACTGCGCGGTCGGTGTCGGTGTTGATGCGAGCGGAATCGTTCGAAATGGGCCGCGCGACGTGGACAGACGTGAATTCAAGCGGCGCAGTACCGAACGCGTTGGACAGATGCAGGCGCAATTGGCTGCCGCCGATCGAGAGATGCACGATCTGGCGCAGGGTCACATCTCGGAGGTCGTCGGCAGCAAGCGAGTCCTCCGGATCGGGCAACTGTTGAGCCGTGGCCCAGGAACCAACCCAATGCGTCTGAACGGTGGCACTTTGCGCTGCCACCGAGCGCGGAACGAAAAGGAAGGGCGCCGCAAACAGGATCGGGAGCAGGCAGCGAGATTTCGCGTCGAAAAGCACGACAGAATCATTACGCATTCAGTAGCGAGGGTCCAGCGAATCGTCGAGCGCGCCGGGCGAATCGAGACGTCCTACTGGCCGGAGTAGTAGCCGTCTCGCGCCTGCACCGTCATGTCCTTCTGTTTCGAGGTGAGATGAATCTTGTGGTATCCGCCTTCGTTGTCGGGAGGATTCGGCGTGTAACCCAGCGCGTATTGATTTCGCAGTTCTTCTTCCACCTGGGCATAGATCTGATCGAGCGGCAGTTTCTTTGAAACTTGAAACATGCGGCCGCCGGTTTCGGTGGAAATTTGCTCCAACACTTTTTTCCCATCCGGACGCTGCTCTTGTGGATAGCGCCGGCCACCTCCACCGCCTCCTCCTGGACCGCCACCACCGCCCGGCCAACCCCCGCCACCGGGTCCGCGGCCGCCCCATCCTCCGTGGTGGCCGAACCCTTGATCTCCGGATTCCTGCCCCTCGAAGAGGATGGAATAGACGGAAGTGTCGGCTCGCTGCGCCGCCTCGATTGCGTCAGGCAGCGACTCTTTGCTGCCCCGGTCGACGCCGTCCGACAAAATAAATAGCGCTTTGCGCCCTTGCTGTTTCTTCATCAGGTCCGTCGATGCCAAATAGACAGCGTCGTAGAGCTGCGTGCCGCCGCCTCCGTAGTGGCGCCCCTGGCCGCCGCTGCCGCCATCACCGCCGTTGTCGGTATCGCGATTCAATTGGGGCGTCTGCAGAAGCTGCAGCGCAGCCTGAAGTTTCGGGCGCGACGACGTCAAATCCTGCAGAAGTTCGACCTCCCGGTCAAAGTGAATCAGAAAAGCCTTGTCCTTATCGCGCAGCATGTGGTCCAAAAACGTGTAACTCGCCTTGCGCTCATCATCGAGAACCTCTCGTTGGCTGAGGCTCGTATCGACCAGCAGGCCCAGCGTGAGCGGGAGATCGCTCTCGGCCACGAAATGCGTGATCGTTTGCGGACGCCCATCTTCATCGAGCACAAAATCGTCTTTGGTAAGAGATGGCACGATCTTTCCGTGTTTGTCGCGCACCGTGGCGTAGACGGCCACCAGTTTCACCTGGACGGCGATCTTATTTTCCGGCGAAGCGGGCGGAGGCTGCTGCGTCGGCGGCGACGGCTGAGGCTTTGGCGTCGATTGCGCTCGAAGAACCACGCCCGCCAGCATAGCCACGCTCGCGAGGATGGCCGCGAGCACTCCAATGCGTCGCAGCGCCGATGGAATGCGATGAATTTGCCGGGATGCCTTGTTGTGGTGTGGCATGGGTAATCAACAAGATTCATGCAACGCTCGCGAGGTTGCCCAAGCCGTTCCTCGCGAAGTGCACCCGAGCCTCATGAATAGGTGTAGAATCCGCGGCCAGATTTTCGGCCCAGCCAGCCCGCCGCAACGTACTTACGCAGCAGCGGGCAGGCGCGATATTTTGGATCGCCCAGCCCACGCTGCAGCACGTCGAGGATGTCGACGCACACGTCCAGGCCGATAAAATCGGCGAGCTCCAGTGGGCCCATCGGATGGTTCATGCCCAGCTTCATCACCGCGTCGACCGCTTCGGCCGTGGCGACTCCCTCCATCACCGCGAAAGCGGCTTCGTTGATTAGCGGCATCAGGACGCGATTGGACACAAAGCCCGGCGAGTCGTTGACCGCGACAGGCTTCTTACCGAGCTTTTCGCACAACGACATCGTGGTCGCCGCCGTAGCGTCGCTCGTCGCGAGCCCCCGAATCACTTCCACCAGCACCATCATCGGCACAGGGTTCATAAAATGCATACCGATGAAGCGGTCGGGGCGCTTGGTCACGGCGGCGAGCTCGGTGATCGAAATCGAGGATGTGTTGCTGGCGAGAATCACTCCGGGACCGAGAATGCCATCCACTTCCCTGAGGACGCGAATCTTCAGATCGCGCTGTTCCGGAACCGCTTCCACCACGAAATCCGC
>JASHRI010000246.1 GCA_030037435.1 Candidatus Acidiferrales bacterium
GGCGGCTTTGAGTGCCCCATCACCATCCGCGTTTGCTGCGGCGGAGGCGGTGGCAGCGGCCTTTACCATTCGCAGGAAAATGCCATGTGGTTCGCGCACGAGCCTGGACTAAAAGTCGTGATGCCTTCCACGCCTCACGATGCCAAGGGACTTTTGCTCGCCGCGATTCGCGATCCCGACCCGGTCATCTACTTCGAGCACAAGCGCCTCTATCGCCAGTCCAAGGGCGAAGTCCCCGAAGGCGACTACACCGTGCCAATCGGCCCGGCCGCCATCCGTCGCCAGGGTCGCGATATGACGATCCTCACTTATGGCGCGTTGACGCAGCCTTCAATCGACGCAGCCAACCGCCTCGCGCAGAATGGCGTCGAGGCCGAAGTCGTCGAGGTCCGCACGCTCGCGCCCATTGATCGCTCCACGATCCTCGATTCCGTCCGCAAGACGAGCAAGGTTCTCATCGTCCACGAAGATAAGCGCACCATGGGCTTCGGCGCCGAGCTCGCCGCCATCGTCGCGGAAGAAGCTTTCGACGATCTCGACGGACCCATCACGCGCCTCACCGGCCCCGACGTTCCGGCAATTCCCTTCGCGCCTCCGCTCGATAAGGCGTGGCAGGTCAGCCCGGACATGATCGTCGCCGCCGCCGAAAAGCTCGCCGCCTACTAGCGATTCCCGTTTTTCTTTCGTAGGGACGCTGCCCCGCCCTGAGGCTTCCGAAGGGTCGCTGCGCCCCCCTCGTCGGGCTTTGCTTTAGGTTTAAATGTAGCGCCGCGGTCTTCAGCGCGGCATCCGTGCCTTTGTTTCGTTCGGGCCCTTACTCGCCCGTCCTTTGCATCTCTCTGCTTTATACCGGGCACGCCGGTGAAAGGTGATAGTCTACCGGCCTGGTTATGGCCTCCGAATGTGCACCCACAGAATTGCCTATCGTCGATGTCTGCGCTCTGTATCGCAAGCTTCTAGAGAATCGTTTTTGACACGGAGGGCTCTCGGTGGCCAACGCGGTCAAAGTCTTCTTTCTCGTCTTTAGCGCCCTGTTTCCGATCGTCGATCCACTCACCGGGAGTCCGCTTTTTCTTGCGCTTACGGCCGACGAAACACCACAAACGCGGCGCGCGCTTTCCTGGAGAGTTTCAATCGACAGTCTGGCGCTGATGATCGGCTCCTATTTCATCGGAGCGCAGGTTCTAAAGTTTTTCGGGGTGTCGCTGCCGGTGGTCCAGGTTGGCGGAGGTTTGGTGGTTATCGCGATGGGCTGGAGTATGTTGATGGCCAAGGAGCTGACGAACAATGCGGCGCGCACAGACGTTCCCCCGCAAGACCTTTACGGCCGCGCGTTCTATCCGCTCACCTTGCCCTTGACGGTGGGACCCGGATCGATCTCCGTCGCCGTCGCGCTGGGCGCGAACTCCACCCACCACTACGGATTCCACATTCCCGTAATCATTGCCGCGGTAATCGCGATGGTCTCGATCGCCGCGAGCATTTTTCTTTGCTACGGCTTCGCGGACCGGCTGGCTCGCGCGCTCGGTAAGACAGCTATGACCGTGATCGTCAGGCTTTCCTCCTTTCTGCTGGTTTGCATCGGCGTCCAGATCATCTGGAACGGAGTGAGCGCGCTGCTTTCGTCCGTCACCTTTCACGCTCAATAAAGCTTCGGCGCGACCGCCCAAAAACTCGCCGCCAACTAGCCCGTATTCGATTCTCAGGCGAGCAAGCCACACAGTTCAACTAGCGCGTCTACCGGCCTCGGATTTAGATCAGACCTGTGATGAACCGCCTTCAGGAGGGAATGAGGTCACGAACCGGCAATCCCGGAGATTCCATAGTCCATTGTCCCCTTCCGAACGGCGAATCAGCGTCTGGAAGAGGCGTCGCTCCGCGAGGGTACAGCAAAGGTTGTTGAGACGCTAATTCTTGCAAAAGTGGGATGCCGAGAATCCGCCGTTTGCCGCTTCCGTCCGTTGATCGAAGGACATCGGAGTAGAGACCGAGATAGACGCGTATCATTTGGCTTACGGCTTCGTCGATCTGTTGGAAGACGTTACGCTCATTACAAAATGAATAGTGGCGCCCCCAACCGAAGACGATGCCTCGGACCTCTTGTAAGGTTCGAAGCACCGTGCGAGAGGAATCGATTTTCCCGGTCTTCCGGTATATCCGCAGGGCGGACATCCCGTCCTGGAAGACGTCATCGAGATTTCGCAGTAGGCGCGAACGCGACTCTCTGCTAGGTCTAATCGCTCCATTCACCACGTCAATTCCGAGGAAAGTGAAGCCTCTCTGAGCGTTACTCTTATCTGTCTTTTCGTTAACCTGCATACCATGCTGCGCGAGAAGAGCCTTGGCCCTCGCGAACTGGGCTTCCGCCGACCCTCGCTTCCGCGCGAGAATTAGAAAATCGTCTATGTATCTGACACAGTAACCGCCGCCGATATTCATTTCTCGGTCGAAATCAGACAAGAGCAGATTGCCGAGGAGCGGCGAAAGACAGTTACCCTGCGCCACGCCGATGTCATGGATGGGAAATAAGCCACAGTTGCGGAGCGAGGCCATATTCTCGAGTTCAACGCAAATTGCCTCGCTAAAGAGCGAAACAAATGCCGTATCTCCGACGGCTTCCCGAACGATTGATGTTACGGCTTCCTTCGAAATGCGGGTGAAGAACGAACTGATATCGGATCGAACTACGTAGTATGCCCCGTCCGCCACGGCGGATATGACAGCTTCAAGAGCGGCAGGTACCGCGCCACGAGACTTGCCTTTCAGTTTCCGCACGCCGCCGAAACTGTAAGGGTTCTCAGCGCGGGCTCGAATCGAGGGAACAGTCAACAAGACGTCGTGAATGGCTCGCTGTACGATCCGAGATTCAATGGGGGCTACGACCAGAGGCCGGATGCCGCCACTCTTCTTCCTGGCCTCGATCCCCTTTGCGGCCGAGAATGTGAAAGCATTTCGACACAGCTGGCGCTGAATTTTGGTAAGGCGCGCTTCGTGGTCGCCGGCAAATTCCTCGATTTCGCGACGCGTATCTGCCGATTGGGAAGATCGGCCGTTTTCGCAGATAACCCGCCACGCGCTACCGAGCGTCCGCATACGCCTGACTGCTTGAAGAAGGCTGGATTTCATCAAGTAGCCCAAAGGTGCTGCAGCCTAGAGGGTCCTGTTGGTGAACCCAACCCATCGGCAATGTCATATCCCAACGGAGGTGCCTCTCGGACCGATCCGCTCGATCAAGACTTTCGTCTCAACGCCGCATGGCCCGCTATGCTCCGCGTTGTAACCGGGCGATAGCAGCAGCCATGCGAGAGATAGTTTCGTCAGCAGGACCGCGAAGCGGCCCGGCTTCCGAAGGCGTGCCCCCTGGGCACGTTTTTGCGGCGCTCATTCATCACGGGGTCAGCCTACCTTTTTAGGGGCCGCTGGCAACCCTATTGAGACCCGCCCCGGCGCCCCCGACGAAAAGTTTCTACTAGCCGCCCAACAGGAACACCGAAACGTGAGGGTTACGGCTACTGTTAAGCCGGATGGGCCGGATATGTTCTCTGCGGAGGTGCCTCTCGGACCGATCCGCTCGATCAAGACTTTCGTCTCAACGCCGCATGGCCCGCTATGCTCCGCGTTGTAACCGGGCGATAGCAGCAGCCATGCGACAGAACGGCTGGACTCTAGCAAAATCGGCGACCGTTGTCACCCGAATTTTGAAAACGCCACGCTAATAATAGGTGGCTCCCGCCCCCAGCCGCAACATCTTGTGCTTTCATTGACACGCTTTATGGTTAGGTTACGTTTACGCCGTGTGAAAGACATAAGATGTCCGCAATCAAACATGCCCCAAGTACAGGTGCGGTCTGCGACACACCTTCCCGCCGGCGCCTTGACCACCCTCGTCACCCTCGATACCGTTGTATTTAGAAAAGCCCACGCGAAGGTAAGAATTGGAGATTTCCATGCGCAACTTTCAGACGATCGCCCGGTCCCTGCCCATCATCGACAGTACTTCCTGGATCGGCCTCTGCCTGCTGACGGTCGCTGTCCTTATCGTCTCGCCGCTGCCTGTATTTGCCCAATCAACGACCGCCCAATCGGCACCCGCTGCATCATCGCAGTCGGCTGCGTCCTCGCAAACACAGGCCCCCGCACAGGCGGACTCCTCGACGCAATCCGACTCCCTCGCTGACGCCGCCAGAAAAGCAAAAGCGCAAGCTCAAGCGCAAAAGAACAAAAC
The DNA here is from genome assembly GCA_030037435.1 of Candidatus Acidiferrales bacterium. GTDB lineage: Bacteria > Acidobacteriota > Terriglobia > Acidiferrales > UBA7541 > Palsa-295. Next base: position 4,226 of record JASHRI010000246.1, read on the forward strand.
CGCCGCCAAGCCCGCCCACGTCTTCACCGACGACAACATTTCCAGCGTCGGCGGCACGATTTCCGTCGTCGGCGATAGCTCTTCTGCTGGCGGTGGACATTCAAACGCCGACTATAGCGGCGATTCCGCGTCCTCATCGGGCAGCAGCGATGAACAAACCTGGCGCGCTCGGGCCGCTCAGATAAAAGATCAGATCGCGGCCGTCGACCAGCAGATCACGCAAATGAAATCCGAAATCTCCAAACAGGGTGGCGTAGCGTTCGATCCCAACGCCGGCCTTTCGCAGGGCGTCATCGTCATCCACGACCGAAACGCCGACCTGAAAAAGCTCGAGGACCAAAAGGCCAGTCTTGAAAAGCAGTTGGACGATCTCGCCGACCAAGCCCGCAAGGCCGGCGCCGATCCCGGCTGGGTCCGCTAACGGAAGACAGGCTAATGCCGCCGTGCAGCACTATTGCGGCTCGAACTCGTCATTGTTCAGCGCTTCCTCCCGATCCTCGCTGAATTCGTTGGGGTCATCTGTGCAATGAGCGCAGGGCATAGGTTTTCACTCGTCATCGTCGCCGTCCTGGCCGTCGTTGGCTGCGGCTTGTTGTATAGCCGGCATTTCAACGTCATTCTGGAATCGAAGGATGTTCAGTTTTTCAAAGTAGAGGAAATCCCGGGCTCGGCACCGACCAGGCTCCGGATTTCGGGGCTAGTATTCAAGAGTGCGATGTCCGTTCGCAAGATAACCGACGAGATGAAAGGGACCGATGTGATCGTCGTCGTGCGTGTGGGTCTGGCGAAACCGGGCACTTCAGGAAGTTTCTCGTACGAGTTGAAGCTTCCAGACTCGATTCGAACCGTAACCTTCGGAACTGATCCCACGCCGATCTGGACACGTAGAACACAGTAAGGTTGATCCGCCCTGCACTCCGCGCTACGTCATGCTGAAGCGATCCGGTGAGGATCGATGAAGCATCCCTCCGAAAGAGTATTGCCTTCTTGCAGAGGCCCCCATCCGCCGTCGCGTCCAATCCGCCTTTCGTAGCGGCCCGCGCACGCACACTCGTGGGCCCGCACCACTCCCCATCGAGCGGAAACGTCGATTGAGCGCGCGGTCAAACCGCTCTTACGTAAAATTATCTGCCGAATTGCGTGGCAGCCTTGGCAATTCCGGGCAGCCCGGCGGCAAGATCTTGCGCGTTCATCACCGGCCGCAGAGAGACTTTCGCGTTGAACGCAAGAAACCACGGCTCAGCGATGGCCGGCATCTGCGACGCATCCTTCATATCGAATACGGCCGATCCACAGCGGTCGCCATTATCGTC
>JASHRI010000247.1 GCA_030037435.1 Candidatus Acidiferrales bacterium
GTGCTCGAGATGATCAAGTTCGAGCACTCCGTGTTCGCGCTGCCGTTTGCGCTGGTAGGCGCGCTACTGGCGGCGCGGGCGGGCGGCGAATTGCCTACGTGGCGACAGATCTTGTGGATCGTCATCGCAATGGTGGGGGCGCGATCGGCGGCGATGACCATGAATCGCATCGCGGATGTGGAATATGATCGCCGCAACCCGCGCACTTCGCGACGCGCGCTCGCCACGGGCGAGCTTTCCGTTGGATTTGCATGGATTTTCACGATCATTGCGTCGGCCGTGCTGGTGGTGGCGGCGTGGCGATTGAACCGGCTGGCACTGGAGCTTTCTCCTGTCGCGCTGGCGATTCTATTTTTTTACTCGTACACGAAGAGGTTCACCACGTGGTCGCATTTCGTGCTGGGGTTTTGCCTGGGGATTTCGCCTGCGGCGGCGTGGATCGCGATTCGCGGCTCGCTCGATTGGCGGATGCTGATTCTCTGCGCGGCGGTCACGCTTTGGGTCGGGGGATTCGACGTGCTCTACGCCTGCCAAGACGTGGAATTCGACCGCGCCGTGGGGCTGTACTCAGTTCCGAAGCGCTTTGGGATCGCCAAGGCGCTGGGATTTGCTCGCGCCATGCATGTGCTGATGGTCGGGCTGCTCGTCTGGCTGGCTTGGAGCTTCCACCTGGCGTGGCCAGCGTGGGCGGGAATTGTGGTGGTGGCTGCGCTGTTGGCCTACGAGCATTCGCTGGTGAAACCGAACGACCTGAGCAAAATGGATGCTGCGTTTTTCACTGTGAATGGCTATATTAGTCTAATATTCCTGCTGTTTTGGGGCGTCGCGGCTGTCGTGATGCACCCTTAATTGCGGAGAATTTTGGATTTAAGGCTGGCCTTGTAGACCATTCTTCGGCGGCGAATGAGCGAGAAACTGCAAATCAGCGATGCACGGCTTGAGCCGATCTCCCAAAAAGTGCTGGCAGGCGAGCGCCTGACGGCGGACGACGGACTTGCGCTTTTCCAATCGCACGATCTGCTCGCCGTCGGCTGGCTTGCGAATCACGTGCGCGAGCAGCGCCACGGAAACCTCTGCTATTTCAACGTCAACCGGCACATCAATCCGACCAACGTCTGCGTGGCGCATTGCAAGCTTTGTGCGTTTGGGCGTTCGCCCGATGCAAAGGGCGCGTATACCATGGCGCTCGACGAGATTTACGCACGCGGAGCGCAAGGTGTGGCCGAGGGGGCGACGGAGTTTCACATCGTCGGCGGCCTGCATCCGGATCTGCCGTTTGATTACTACCTCGACTTGATTCGTGGGCTGAAGCAACGCTTCCCGCAGGTACACCTGAAGGCGTTCACGATGGTTGAGGTGCATTATTACGCGCGAATCTCGAAGCTTTCGATTCGCGACACGCTGCTGAAAATGAAGGAGGCCGGCGTCGATTCGCTGCCCGGCGGCGGTGCGGAGATTTTTCACCCGCGCGTGCGACGGATTATTTGCGACCACAAGGTTAGCGGCCAGATGTGGCTTTCGATTGCGCGCACCGCGCACGAGATTGGCCTGCGTTCCAATGCCACGATGCTCTTCGGCCATGTAGAGACGCTCGAGGAGCGCGTCGACCACCTGGTGCGGCTGCGCGATACGCAGGACAAGACGCGCGGCTTCGTCGCATTCATCCCGCTCGAATTTCATCCGGCGAATACCGGTCTTAAGGACATTCCGAAACCGACCGGGTTCGATGCGCTGAAGACTATCGCCGTGTCGCGCCTGATGCTTGATAATTTCGATCACATCAAGGCTTATTGGATCATGCTGACGCCGCGAATCGCGCAGATTGCGCTGCGTTTTGGCGCGAACGATCTCGATGGAACAGTCGTAGAGGAAAAGATTTACCACGATGCGGGCGCTACTACACCCGAGCATTTGACGCGCGAAGAGCTCGAGCGCCTGATTCGAGCCGCCGGACGCGTCCCTGCCGAGCGCGACACGCTCTACAACCGCGTCGACCGCTCGAAGATGCCTCCGCCGGTCGCTTCGCCCACGCGTCCCAGCGACGGTTTTATTCCCGCCGCTTCGCTCACCGTGAATTAGCTTCGCGCGTCTTCAGGCGTGAGGGTGAGCCTTGTCGTAAACTCCCATTAATTGCTTGATGCTGGCTTGCGTGTAGCGTTGCGTGGTTGAAAGCGAGACGTGACCGAGCAGCTCCTGGATCGCCCGCAAATCCGCGCCGTCGGCTAGCAGGTGGGTTGCGAACGCATGACGCAGCGAATGTGGATGTAGATTCCAATCGACGTTGGCGAGCCGCGCGTATTTTTTCACGATCATATGCACTGACCGGTCGGTGAGCCTTCCGCCGAGATGATTCAGAAACACCGCTTCGTGCGGGGGCTTGGATTGCACGGAAGATGATCGAGCTAGAATTTCGTCGCGAACCGGCCAATAGGCTTCCAGCGCGGCTTGCGCCTTGCCTCCGTAAGGAATCACGCGCTCCTTCCGGCCCTTGCCGAGCACGCGCAACATCTGGCCGCGCCGGTCGACGTCGCCCACATTCAAGCCGACAAGTTCGCTGACGCGCAGGCCCGACGCGTACAGCAGTTCGAGGGCTGCGCGGTCGCGCTTCAAAATGATCTTCGCCGCGTTTTCGGACTTGGGCGTCGGGCGGCGCTTGCGCCTGGATTTCTGCGCCGCAGTGCTCGCGCCGAGGTTGTCGAGGAAGCCGTTCAACTCTTCTTCGGTCAGCACATGCGGCACGCGTTTCGGAAGTTTCGGCGTAGCAACTAGCCGCGCTGGATTTTGGCGGACGTGTTTTTCGCGCATGCAATATTTGAAAAATGTGCGCAGCGAAGCCAGGCGGCGCGCTACCGATGCGCGTTCCAGGCCGCGGTCGTACATTGAGCCCACGTATTCGCGGATGACGCGGTGATCGATCGTTTCGAGCGGTGGTGGCGTCGCTCCCGGAGGCGTCAGGAACTCCGCAAACTGGAGCATGTCGCGCCGGTACTCGACCACAGTCTCCGGCGAAACGTTGCGCTCGTACTGCAGATAACGAACGAATTTGTCGATCAGTTGCTTCATCTCAGCAGCGCTCTCGGCGTCGACTTCCGCGCCAATTGGCGGCTCGAATGAGCGTAGCAGAGCTTGCAATGTTTCGACAGGCCGTTGCGCAGACGTATAACAGCACGGATTTTCTGGCGCGGACGAAGTCGCAAACTCCTTGCTTGAAATAGGGCGTTGGTTGTGCATCATGCTTGCGGGGCGTTCGGGAGGCTCGATGGGTTTTCGAAACTGGGACCGGTGCATCGCGCGAAGAGGGAAAGCGCTGGCCGTTGGGCTGCTGGTGGCGCTTGCAGGTGCACTCAGTGCGGCTGTGCCGTTATCGGCGAGACCTCGTGCGAAGGCCGCGAAGTCGCTGACGGTGGAGCGGATCTACAGCGCACCGAGCCTGAGTGGCTACCTGACTGATGGACTCGAGTGGGCGCCGGACTCGAAGAGCATTTCGTATTTCGATCGCGGGCACGACGGAATGGAGCTGAGGTCGCTTGACGCGGCCACGGGACGCAGCAAGACGCTGGTGAATGCTCGCGTGCTCGAAGCATCGATGCCACCCGAGCAGGCGGCTGCGATTCAATCGACGGGCCTGGGACGTGTTCAGGCGCCGAGATATATGTGGTCGCCGGCAGGCGATGCGCTGCTTTTTGCAGGTAGCAGCCAGCTGACGCTGCTGAATCTGAATACCATGGCGCCGAAGACGCTTGTGGGCGGCACGGACCCGATCGAAGACCCGAAATTTTCTCCCGACGGCAAGTGGGTGAGTTTTGTGCGCGAGTCGAATCTTTGGATTGCGAGCGTCGAAACGGGAGAAATCAAAGAGCTCACATCGGGCGGCAGCGAGGAAATTTTGAAGGGTAAGCTCGACTGGGTTTATCCCGAAGAGCTCGATTCATCGACGGCCTACTGGTGGGCGCCGGACTCGTCAAAGATCGCCTATTACGAAATGGACGAGCGCCCGGTGACGCGCTATCCCATCATGGACATGAGCTCACCTGTGGGAGCGATGGAGTACACGCGCTTTCCCCAAGCCGGCGAGGCGAATCCGATCGTGCGCGTCGGAGTCGTGTCCATTACAGGCGGCGAGACGAGATGGATGGACACCGGCGCGGATACGGACGTCTATCTGGCGCGGGTGGACTGGCTGCGCGACTCTCGCCGCGTGGCGATCCAGCGCTTGAATCGCGCGCAAAATCGGCTGGATCTGCTGTTCTGCGATGCGTCGACCGGAGCGTCGCAAACGATCCTGACCGAAACAGATAAATACTGGATCAACATCAGCGACGATCTTTATTTTTTCGCGGACAACAAACGCTTTCTGTGGTCAAGCGAACGCACCGGTTTCCGGCACTACTATGTGTACGATCTATCCGGCAAGGAACTGGAGCAACTGACGAGCGGCGACTGGGGCATCACCGGAAACGCCGGCTTCGGCCCCGGTGCGGGAAGTCACCCGGCGGTGGACGAGTCGCGCGGCTTCGCTTATTTTCTTTCCAATCGAGACAGTGTTATCGGCACGCAGCTCTATCGACTGTCGCTAAGCGATAAGAGCATCACCGCAATTACGCATGCGCCAGGCACTCATGACGCGCTGATCGCGCCGAACGAATCCGGGTTCGTCGACACCTATTCGACCGCCATGACGCCGCCTCGCGAGGATCTGGACCGCATGGACGGGACGCAGGTGACGGCGGTCAACGAAAACAAAGTGTCTGAACTCGCCGACTATCAGCTCTCGCCGATCGAATTTCTGAACGTTGCGGCCGACGACGGCACGAAGCTATACGCCGAAATCATCAAGCCCCGCGATTTCGATGCGTCGAAAAAATATCCTGTGCTTATCGATGTGTACGGCGGCCCACAAATTCAGGAAGTGAGAGACGAGTGGGATGGAGTCACAACTATGTGGCTGGAGATGATGGCCGAAAAGGGCTACATCATCTTCCGCCTGGACAACCGCGGCACGTACTGGCGCGGCCACGCCTTCGAAACCCCGATCTACCACCAGCTCGGAAAAGTGGAATTGCAAGATCAGCTCTCGGGCGTGAAATATTTGAAGTCCCTGCCTTATGTAGACGGCTCGCGAATCGGCATCTGGGGATGGAGCTACGGCGGGACGATGACGCTCAACGCGATGTTCAACGCGCCAGACGTGTTCAAGGCCGGCGCGGCCGTGGCGCCGGTCACCGACTGGCGGCTCTACGACACGATTTACACTGAACGCTACATGGGGCGTCCGCAGGATAATCCAGCCGGGTACGACAGCAGTTCCCCCGCGAACCAAGCCACGGATCTGAAGGGTAAGCTCATGCTGATCCATGCGACGGGAGACGACAACGTCCACTTCGCTAATACGACTGAACTGCTCAACAAGATGATTGCCGCGGGCCGGTATCCGGATAAACTGATTATTTTCCCGGGACGCGGCCACTCGATGACCGACCGGCCAGCGCGCATCGAGCTCTTTCAGGCCTTGACCGACTTCTTCGTCCATAACCTGTAGGACAACGTCGCTGTTATACAACCCAGTGGCGACCCACAGACTCGAATAGAATTGGGTGTGGAACTCGAACCGGATTGGGTGTAGAACCGGTTGCGTATTGCTGTTGTAGCCCTCCACAAAACGCACCGGCCTGGAGCGATCTTGCAAAGATTTCGTGCCATTCGGGTAGCAGCCCGCCGTGCGAGTTGGACGTTTCGAGCGGGCACGATGGTGTGCCTGGCGGTTTCCGTGTGCACGATGCTTTTGTGGCCGGGGGCTGGCGCGGCAGGCACGAGCGGCTTAGCCTCGAACGCTGCGCCAATGGCGGCCGATCCCTCGGCACCCCTGCTCGATACGGGTTTCAACGACCTCTATGAATTGGATTTTCAGAACGCGCGCGCCCAATTCCTGAAGTATCAGGAAGCGCAGCCAGACGATCCCCTCGGCAAGGCCGCGGAAGCGGCGAGCTATTTGTATCAGGAGTTCAACGCAAAAGGGGTGCTCACCTCAAAGTTCTTTTTAGACGATCACAAGCTTTTGGGGGGCCTGGATGGAAGTCCCGCGGAAAATCGCAACGAGAGCTTTCTTGAGGCGGACCACGAAGCGCGCGAGATGGCCCGGCGCCTGCTCAAAATCAACCCGCACGATGAGCGCGGCCTCTTGGCGCTCACGATGGCCGACGGTATGGAATCCGATTACGACGTTTTGATCGTGAAGAAACCGCTCGCCGGACTCGGCCTCACAAAGCAAGCCGAGCATGAGGCAACCCAGCTGCTTGCGGTGGACCCGTCGTCGCAGGACGCCTACGTGGCGCTGGGCGCGAGCAACTACATTATCGGGTGCCTGCCCGAATACAAGCGCGCATTCCTGTGGTTCGGCGGAATTCATGGCGACCGTGAGCTGGGAATGCGGGAAATGCGGCGCGCCGCCGAAAATGGACATTACCTGCAGCCATTTGCGAAAATTTTATTGGCACTGGCCTATGAGCGCGAGCATCAGCCCGATCAGGCGCGCCCGCTGCTGGCCGAACTCACGACCCAATTCCCACAAAATCCGCTGTTTGCTCACGAACTCGCCCTGCTGGACAGCCCCGCGGGAAATTGATCGCGCCGGATTCGCCTCCACTCATACGTCAGCATGCGCGGTGAATGTTGCCGCCAGCTACCATTTCACGCGTACGCGGTAGTCGAGCGTCGACGTGCCGTCCTTTTCAACCGGGACTTCGAAGCCAATGGTGGTTGCGTCGAGCTTCGTCCACTGATAATTCGAATTAACCACTTCCCAATCGCCGCCGACGGGCTCGCGAACCTCGACATTCACCGGCTCGTCCTTGTGGTTACGCAACGCGATCTGATATTCCATCTCGAACACGTTGTTGGCAATTTTCTTGTAGTCCATTTCCTTGCGCTCGCAAACCACATCGAACGCGTTTCCCACGTAGATGCGCAGCGTCTCGTCCTTGGGCGTATGGGTAATCGTGTCTTCTCCGGCGAACTGAGTGCCCCCGTGCGAGTCGGTCTGGTAGACGCGCACCGTTCCGGCGGGCAGCGGCATCCCAAGGCCGGCATTGACCGCATTCTTGAAGCGGTAGTAGACCTTCACCGGCTGCGGAATCGGATTGCCGATTCCCTGATTGTTGCGGTAGTAGTAGGGCTGGCCTTCGACCGCGAGAGATTTCTGGATCGGCACGCTTGAGGCGGTGAGCAAACTCACTTGCTTTGATTCGTCGTTCTGAATCGACGTGCGACGATCGAGCGTGTAGAGGTGGTATTCAGAGAAGGCTTCTTGCTGGAACTGCGGTGCTGCTTTGGCTGATGCAACCGCGGCCAATTGCTCGTACTCGCGGCCGTTAATCGGGGTTACGCGGTGTACTTCGCCCGCCACGAGTTGCAGTTTGGCGTTTTCGTACGAAGCGCCGCTATTGTTCACAAGCGTCACCCATCCGTTCAGGTCGGCGGTCTTCTCGTCCCTTCCCACGGTGAGGACGTAATCGGCATTCCAGTTCATGTTGCCGGCAAGATAGGACGCTTCCACGCGCTGCGCCCCGGCGCCCCGATTATCGAGTGTCCAGATCAGTGTGGGCCGACTGTATAGATTCGCCGGCAGATCCGGGAAACGGTAGGAATCGGCCGTCATCCCGGTCACGATTTGGTCGCCAATCTTCCATACAGGGCCGCTCGTATCAGCGAGCAGTAGCGCCTTCGTTTCGACCATTTTGGTGGAACCCCCATCCTGTTCGCGCTGGACGAGAGTGACTTCCTGCCCTACGTATTTCTGCAGCAGCTTTTGCGGATCGAGCAGGTCGTACTCATAGTTTTGCTCGACCACGTCGAGTTTCGAGGGATCGGTGAGCGAACGGAAATGAACAGTTGCTGGATTGATCGATGCGGCCACATCCTCAAAGCGCAGCGGAGCGACGCCGGACTGCAGACGGATCTGGCGCACGTCGCGAACCAACGCGAGATTCGAATTGTAGACCGTGACGGATAGATCGGTCTGATCCTTCTGCGTGGTGGTGGATGCGTTGGCGATGGCCGGCTTTGCTTCAACCGCTGCCGCCGCGTGAATCGATCGGAGCCGGGCGGCAAACGGTAGCGCCAGAATGGCCGCCGCCAGGGCGGTATTGCTGTAAATTCGCGCGCGATGGGATGTCATGGGCAATCTCCTTTAGGTGTCGTTAGTTCAAGGAATGCAAGCAGAGCGGCCTGGAGACATGGGATCAGGTCGCGTAGACCTGATCCCGGTGAGGGGGCGGGCCGGGGAGTCATACCATGGATGATATCGGAATGGCCTAGGCGGGTTGCATCATGCACACCACCGGTTTCGACGCCTCGCGCGCAAGTATGGCCAGCGTCGCGTTCCGGGTCGATTAGAGCGACGGAGCGCTGCTCCCGGGGCGTTGATGTGTACTACGGAAGCAAACGCTTCCTGCTTGCTCACGATTGCCGCGGAGAGGTGGCCGAGAGGCTTAAGGCGGCGGTTTGCTAAACCGTTGTACGCGCTAAAACGTGTACCGGGGGTTCGAATCCCCCCCTCTCCGCCATTGCACCCACCGGCGTCCGGCACGGCCAGATTTTGCCTGCAGACTGACGCCCGCAAACCGGCCCAAGTTAGAATCTCCCCCCTGCGCCAAGTTTTCCGTCACCCTGGTGACAGACAAATTATTCAAATCTGTAAATAGTGACAGTCCGGGACGGCGCGTTTATTTCGTA
>JASHRI010000248.1 GCA_030037435.1 Candidatus Acidiferrales bacterium
GTGTAGTGTTGGTAGGTCGGCGAGAGGGAATTGGGAGGGTCGATGGCAGGAATGGTTGAGCAGTCGGCGGCGTCGGGAAGGGAATTCAGTGCCGCGCCGGAGGTCCACCGGCGTGTTATCTCGGCTGCCCTTACGCGCCTAACGGCCGGCGGTTCGGCCCGCCCCCTATGCCATCACCCCGCATTTCTAATCGCCAAAGTTTCGAGCAGAAGTCCTTATAAGCTGCTGAAAACACAGGCAATCCTATTTTCTAATCGCCAAAGTCTCGTGCCTCTCCTCTAAACCATGCCCACCCCATACGACGTTATCTGCATCGGCGCTGGTCCTACTGGACTCGCCTGCGCCATCGAAGCCAAGCGCGCCGGAATGCGCTCGCTGGTAATCGACAAGGGCTGCCTCTGCAACTCCCTCTATCACTACCCCACGGACATGACGTTCTTCACCACACCCGAGCGCATGGAAATCGGCGACCTTCCGATGACCACATCCGCCGGAAAGCCCACACGTGTCGAAGCCTTGAAATACTACCGCCGCGCCGTGGAGCACTACGGCGTCGAAACGCAGCTGTATGAGATCGTGGGCCAGATCGAGCGCAAGAACGGCTCCTTCGCTGTTCACACCCAAGACGCGATGGGTAACAAGAAGGACTACCGCGGTTCGAAAATCATCATCGCAACCGGTTACTACGATTTGCCCAACTATCTCGGCATTCCTGGCGAGGACCTGCCTCATGTCTCCCATTACTTCACGTCACCTCACCCGTATTGGAACCGAGACGTAGTCGTCATCGGTGGAAAAAACTCCGCTGCCGAGGCCGCGCTCGACCTTTTCCGCGCCGGCGCACGAGTCACTCTGATCCATCGCGACAAGGAGATGGGCAAGAGCTTGAAATATTGGGTAAAACCCGACATCGAAAACCGCATTCGCGCTGGTGAGATTCGTGCCATGTTTTCTTGCCAGGTCACTAAGATCGAGCCCCGCCAGGTGCTAGTGAAAAACTCCCGCCACGAGACGATCGTTCCCGCGGTCCAGGTATTCGCGATGACCGGCTACCATCCAGATTTCGAATTTCTAGAGCGCCAGGGAATTAAGCTCGATTCGAAGACGCGCCGCCCGCAAACCGACCCGAGCACGCTCGAGACCAACGTTCCGGGCATGTACGTTGCTGGAGTGGTCGTGGGCGGCAAAAACACGTCGGACATTTTCATCGAAAACGGCCGCTTCCACGGCCGTCAGATCATTACCGCGATGGCAGGGAAGGGGCGCGTTACGGAGCCTGCTCCAGTGGCCCCTCCTGGTGAGTAATCGTGCGAAATCCACGCATAACGAGATTCGGAAAAGGAGCGGAATCGGTGAATTGCCTGCTTCCGGCAACTTTGCTAAAGTGAGCCATCATGCCATCGATCATCGGTGAAGTCGGCGAGACGTTCGTGACGCTCTACAAGGGCTTCAGTGTGACTCTCCGTACCATGTTCCGTAAGACCACCACTGAGAGCTATCCCGACGTGCCCGCCAGCGTGCAACCACGCTATCGAGGCATTCACGTTTTGCAGCGCGACGAAAACGGCCTGGAAAAGTGCGTAGCCTGCTTTCTGTGTGCCGCCGCCTGTCCTGCGAATTGCATTTATATCGAAGCCGCGGAAAACACCGAGGCACCGCGCATTTCTGCTGGTGAGCGCTACGCAAAAACCTACAATATCGACTATTCCCGCTGCATATTTTGCGGATATTGCGTGGAGTCTTGTCCCACCGATGCTATCACGCATGGCCACAGTCTTGACCTCGCTCCCTACGACATCAATGCGATGGTTTACCGCAAGGAACAGCTCCTCGAAACCTGGCCCCCTCGCAAGCCGCAGTCCTGATTTTCGACACAATTACCACCCTCACGAAGTAAGTCGCACAAAAGCGATTACACGTGCCGGATATGGTGTTTTTCATCTTGCTGGTTCTTGGATCTACGCATTTTGAAGTCGTTTCCACGAGCGGCTCCGAATTCACTTCGGGCCAACTCTAATTTTAATTTCAATCTGCTGTTCTCGGCGCTCGCTTCTTGATCGTGAAACGCTAAAAACAATCGTCTCGAGCGGCACCTGTTTTTGGCGCGGCGGCGAGAGGAAAGATCTGCTTGGTGTTGCAACGGCACGCCCTAGGCTTTATGCGAACTTGACGAGCCCGGATTCAAAACCACACATCTGAAAAGCGGGATGATGTGAATAAGCGGCCAACTCGAACTCTCGCACATATGCGTCGACCTCTACATCGGACACGGCGCGCCTGCGTACTTGCACAGGCTCTGCGTGTGAGCCAATTCGGTATTGCATCGCCCCTAGCGGAAACGCTTTTGAGTAAGTTGGGAGGCGAAGAAGAAAGAGTACATGCTGCTCGTCGAGTTCACAGATAAGCACTTGACACTGCCGGCTAATCCGCCACGCAATATTCAGGTTTCAGCAGGCGATCGCTCGAACATCGCTGTGCCCAGAATTCCCGAGTCCGTCTCCGTACCCGGAATGAATATTTACGTTCGTCGCGAAGTAGAGGTGGAATCGACGCAAGTGGCGAGCGGCGACAACGACGACAGCTGGGCGATGACGCATGCTGCACCAACGCAGGTGGCGACGACGTAAGGGCGACGACGGAAGCTTCATCAATGTAGGTAGGGGCGAAATCGGGACGACGACGAAGACCGTAACGATGTGGGCAGTCCCCGTCGCACGGATGGGGGATGTGACGACTTGGTCTGCGGGGATGCGGTTCCATAGATGCCGGATGTGACGATGGGGTCTGCGAGAGCTCAGCAGGCACGAGAGTGAAAGCCAAGTCGCAGCAAGCTTGACTTCAGATGGAATATTGATGCTGTGCGACCATCACGTAACGAAAAATCTTGCGTGGGAGCACCAACGCGAATGTCCTGGCGCTGGCGGACTTCAAAGTCGGCTGGCGACGTGAGCTGTTTCTCAAATCAGGCAGAAGCCCTCGCGAGTCCTAGTCGCGGTGATGGAGAGAGCTAGCGGACGCTTCAATACAGGGCAGCAGCCTTCGCAAAGCCGCAGTAATGCCGGCGACCATCACGCGATGGCGTAGCGGGCTGCGCGCCGTGATGTCGAAAGGTACGACTGGGCGAACGATGCCATACGCAAAGATCGAATCAACACAATTGTTCTTTCACTCGATAGCACCGACACGCCCGCAAGGTTTCCGTTCCCAAATTGCTTTAAGGCCGCGCGCGCCTTTGAGGGGCGTTTGGATGCCAGCCGTTCGAGTCCTTGCGACGAGAGCGCTGGAATTTGACGAGCATAACGTCCCACAGCGAACTCGCTCGGCGTCGGACCCGCTGGCACGGTCCCTTCGGCAAAACATTGTTTCCCCGCGCGTTCGAATTCGGACGCCGAAGGCACCGCTTCGCGCTCTTTCCTTCTCGGAAGGGTTTCGCACGCAGTCGATCGTGAGATCTTGCGAGTTTCGACTCGCGCGTCGCCGAGTGCACCGACGGCGCGCGCAGCTGCTGCTATCGAGACTTTGGCGTCGTGGCATTTTGTGGCTTGGTGCGTCTCAGGCGGTCGAGACGGCGCCGAAAACCCCGGCAGCGGCAAGGTGCCAGAATTCGCATTCTTCGCCACCGGCAAGGCAGGTTGAACGGGAGCAGGGAGACAGGAGCGAGTTCCCGATGGCTTCGTTTCAAGTGTTTGCGGCTCATACGCGGGTACATCGGAACCTTGCATCCGCCGAGATTCGAGAATCCAGCGAGCCATGCGCGCCTCGACCTCCGACTGAATACATTGGTCGAGAATTTGGCGCGCCTGCTTGCGCAGGTTGGCGGCGAGATTCAAGCGCGACAGTTCGAGGGACTCGAGTGAACTCTGAGAACAGCTCAACAAATAATCGAGCGGCGGGCTGATGTCGCTCACGGGAAACCTCCATTGTTTTATTTGGTCCCCACAATTTCGGGGCAAAGGAATCGCGAATAGTAGCACTCGTCGAAATCAACGCAATGGTACTTCGAGTGGTACCGGAGTAGCGGTACCCACATTTTCTTGCGCAGGATGCAAAGCATGAACGTCTGCGGCGGTATGCCGCCGGACGAAATCGGCGACCGCGACTGAATTGCGGATGCGGCGAGCCGTAGATTTACGGAGACAAAGACCGAATCGGAGCGAGGCGCTGGATGCAGTCAGATTCAAGCGGGTGACACGCGAGAATCCAGCTCGGGAGGGAACGATGCAGCCAGGGCACGTGACACATGTTTTGCCTGACAGGGATTGCGTTTCAAAAAAAGCATCAGTCCTCAACGCGCACGCAGGAGATCCAAGCACGGAGCGCTCCTCCGACGGCGGGTCGCCCAGCCGCCGAATTCGAGGCGCGAGGCTCGATGCCATTCGGCGCCGGCTTTACAACCGCAATTACATGCGGCGATGGCGCGCCGACGCCGTTCATTTGGCGCTGGAGCGATCTAATCGAAGACGCTGGCACTATGAACGTAAGCTTCGCGAGGCGACGAACAATGAAGTCGACGATCGCACGGGAAGGCAGGCGCCAGGCGTTTGCGCATATTGCGGAAAACACGCGCATGGCAAGGACGTAGTTCGGCTGGTCGTTTGCGAAGGTGCACCAGAGGGCTTTGTGGAAGTACGCGTTCCCTACTGCGGAAAGTGCTGATCTGGCGCGCACTCTGGGCGCCACGCGAGTGGAGTCCGGTGGCTGCGCGATTTAAGAATCGTCGGCGCGAGAGGGCGGAGACGAGACGTTGAGAGGCGTGGACTACAACACGGGATTGCGGGGCGGGCTCTTCGAAGAGCGGCACTACCGGCGAATGGGTGCGGCGATTTGGCTCTATGGATGGCTGGTGCTGCGACAGACCAACCAGCACGGAACGGTGGGCTGGGTGTTGGGTGGAAAACCTGTCAGCTATCGCGAAGTCGAGTCTGAAACCGGCTTTAACTGCCGCACGCTCGAGCGCTGGATGGCCACGTTGCGCCGCCAGGGTTACATCGACACAGAAGTCGCGCCCGGCGGTATCGTGATTCGCATCAATAAGGCAAAAAAATTTGCACAGACGGCCCGCAAAATGGCGGACGGTCTACGCAAAGCTGCGGGGGGTGGCCCGCGAAATTGTCCGAAACGCGCCTCGAAGTATCTTTCTAATGAAGAATATGCGGCGGGGATAGGTAGTTCATCGGTAGAAAGATTAAGAGAGAAAACCTCCGGCGAAATCCACAGCAGACTTCATCACTCGGCAAACGCCGAATCACACGACGGCCAACCCCTAAACCCTTCCTGTTTAAGTTCAACGTCAAAAGCTTCCGAAATAACCCTCGAGGCCAGCGGACAGCCACATCCGTATGTGCAGTTTTTTGCCGAAGCACGCCTGCGCTTGCAGTTGCTGCGGGCCGAGCGTGAAGAAGCGATCAAGCGCGAGCTGCGCGTGGGCACAGGGCCGGAGATCCCAC
The DNA here is from genome assembly GCA_030037435.1 of Candidatus Acidiferrales bacterium. Taxonomy (GTDB): domain Bacteria; phylum Acidobacteriota; class Terriglobia; order Acidiferrales; family UBA7541; genus Palsa-295. Next base: position 5,448 of record JASHRI010000248.1, read on the forward strand.
ACCGATGAAAAACCGCATCACGCTGCGACGCGAAGTAAGCCACGGGGGAGTGGTTCCTGCGGGCTGGCAGATGGCGTGGTATGAGCCGCGCCGGCGTGTCGGCGTGTATTTTCCGTCTCCGTTGCACTGGCTAATGCGTGCACTGCGCGAATTCGGCTATCGGATGCACATCGCAATCAGCGCGCCGCCGATTGAGCGAGCTGAAGTTTTTGAGCTCCAGCGGTCGCATCATCAGCGCCAGTTGCTGGCAAACCAGTATTCCTGCGGCTACCTGGCGGGATGGCGCGAGTGTTACGACGTTTGTCTCGAAACCGTCGAGGACGAAATTTCGCGTGCGAACGAAATCTGGGAAGTCGGTCAGATTCTGGCCGGCGCGCCGAAGCCTCCCCGAAAAAATTAGAGAGCTGATCGCGCCGGTGTCTGCCGCAGTCAATGCCCGAAAATAAGGGCGACTGGATTTGTTGTTTTCACTCCTTTAACGGCGAAAGGAACGATCGAATATGGCAACGGTCCCGCAGTTGATTCACCGCGCGCAGGCAAGGGGCCGATCCCGCAATAGCGGCAGATCCCCACGCCGCCAGGTAACCGCGGCGAACATATTCGACGACTGCTACGCGCGCTACAGCCGATTGCGCGACTGGCTTCAGGATTCGCGGGGCACAGTGCCATCGGTGGATCTGGAAAGCCCGTCGGGCGGTTATCAGTGGCGACCAGACCGCAGCCGCGCGTGCGAATACCTTGCGGATTTCGAACGCATCGGACGCCATGCGCTTCGGCGTCCGGAATGGAAAGGACGGCTGAAGCTATTTGAGGTTTATTTCGTGGGCGGCGCGGAATATCGGCGTGCGATTCGGCTGGTTGGCGTAGCGGAGGGAACTTTTGATTATTGGTACGGTGAGGTGAAACGCGCCGTGGGTGCGGAATTGTCACGCGCGGGGCTGCATCCGCCGTCCTGCTATTTTTCACCACTCAGATCGCGGGGAAGCGCTGCGCCGGCCACGCCTCGATCGTCTCACGATGGCTCGTCGGCGCAGGCAGACTCATCTCTAGCTACGGATCCTGCGTTGTCGGTCTAGAAACGTGAACTCTTGCGTGAACTGATAAACAGGCTGCGAATCAAGGGAATACCCAGATTGAACGGGGTCAAGAGGACGTTTTTCAGCAGGGTCGAGCGGCGCTGGAGTCGATCGTGAACCACATCCGCTTCGGCTTCCTTGGCTGCCACCACGGCAGTGACATATTTGAGGAAATCTACGCCGCATTTTTCGCATGTGCCGCCGTGCCGCTGTTCATGCTTACACGAGGGGCACTCGTAACGCAGCGTGGCATGGCACCGGCGGCAGAAACGCGCGATATCACGTGCTTCAGCGCCGCATTTGGGACAATTCATAGTTTTATTTTACCGGTGTGCCGGGCGAACGGCGCCGATGCAAGGGCTCATTGCGCTCACAGGGTTAACACTGTCCTGCAGGGCAGGTGCGCGCCGGGCCACTCGCACAGTTTCGATGGAATTCAGCGTGGCGAATCGCTACCACGATGGGCCATAGTTGTCGCGATTCGAGATTTCTGTGTCGCCGGAACCCTTGCGCAACTTCGGTGCGACGTGGGTTCTCTTGCGGCGTGGATGGGGCGGCAGAGCTTGCGCTTGAGCGGTAGGAGCGAGCAGTCGCACGACGTGCCCAAAGCGCTCCTGTCGAAAGGGCTTCGCCACGCAAACCACCGCTCCCAGCGAATGGGCGTTCGCGTAGTCGCTTGGGTAGGCGGCGAGCGTGGTCAACACCACCGGAATGCACTGCAGCCTCGGAGTCGACTTGATTCGCGCGCACAGATCATAGCCCGGCAAGTCCTCGCCCTCGATTTCAGCAATCACAAGAGCGGGCGTGAAAAGATGGAGCACTTCGTGCGCTTCGCGGGCGCTGCCGACTGCGATCACGTCGTATCCGTCCTTGCTGAGATAGCTTTTCAGCGAGTCGCGCACCGCCTGATCCGCGTCGACGATCAGAACCATCGGTTTCTGGGCGGCGGATGGTCCCTGCGCCGGCTTTCGTGCCGGCGTGTGCACTGAAAATTGACCCATCCGGGCGCCCAGTGCGATCGCCACGGCGCGGCGGCCATCGGGCATATCCGTGACGCGGGCTACTCGTCCGGCCTGCTCGGCTTGAATCGCCGTCGGTGCATTGCTGAAAGGAAAAGTCACGGCCACCTGCATCCCGAGAGCGAATCCTGGCAACGCGCTGACAAACAGGAAGCCGCCGCGAGAGACGTCCAGGGTGGTCGATATCTCGTCGGGTCCGCATTGTGGGGCGTCAATGCTGCGCACTCGCACCGCAGCGGATATCATCGCGCGGCGACGACGGCGGCGCTCGGTTCCACTTCCTGCTGGGACGACCTTGCCGTCGGCGGGCGCGGAAGAGTGTTCACTCACGCCTGAATCGCTCGGTTGGCCTTCTGGGTTTGGCTGCTGAACCCCTTCGCTCATACCTATATCGCCTCAGTATTTCGGTAGTAGTTGCCCAGCCGTAAAGATAGCAACCGAGCCTGCCGGACACAGTAGAAGAAAAGTTTCATTCATACAGTACGGAAGTAAGGCCCTGCTTTTGGTACCCTCGTATGACGGCTTGAAGGACAGCAAAATTTCGCCGCGAGGGACGCCTTGGCTGCCGCTAAGTCCTACCGTTTGTCGGTGCTCGACGTATCGCCCGTGGCATCCGGGTCGACCAGTACAGAAGCGCTGCGCAACACGCTGGATTTGGCGCAACTGGCCGAGGAATTGGGCTATACGCGCTACTGGCTGGCGGAGCATCACAATACGGCGCTGATTGCCAGCTCCGTGCCCGAAGTGATGATTGGCCATGTGGCGAATGTGACCAGCCGCATTCGGGTAGGTTCGGGCGGCGTGATGCTGCCGAACCATCCGCCGCTGCGTGTGGCGGAGTCTTTTCGCGTACTCGAGGCCCTGCATCCGGGCCGCGTGGATCTCGGGATCGGCCGCGCGCCGGGCACCGATACGATCACGGCTCTGGCGCTGCGCCGGTCCCGCGCCGCCCTTAGCGCGGACGATTTCCCGAAGCTATTGGACGAGCTGCTGGGCTTTCTGAACGGCGGCTTTCCACACGACCACCCGTTTGAGCACGTGCGGGCGATGCCGGACGACGTGCCCGTCCCCGAGGTTTGGCTGCTGGGATCGAGCGATTTCAGCGCCGCGCTCGCCGCCGAACTAGGTCTACGCTTCGCCTTTGCGCACCACATCAGCCCGCTTCCGGCAGTTGGCGCGCTGCGCTATTACCAGGAGAATTTCCGCCCGTCGACAAGCCTGTCAAAACCGGAGTCGCTATTGGCCGTATCGGCGATCTGCGCCGAAACCGACCAGCAGGCCGAATTACTGGGCCGCCCGATGGAGCTGACGCTGCTTCGCTTTCGGCAAGGAAGAATGGGGCGTTTTCCAAGCATCGAAGAAGCAACCGCCTATCCCTACACCGAGGAAGAGCGCGAGGTGGTCCGCGTCAGCCGCCAGCGAACGTTCATCGGCTCGCCGGAGACAGTTCGCGCGCGTCTGACCGATTTGGCCGAGCGCTGCGGCGTGGACGAAATCATGGTCACCACGATGACCCACGAGCACGCCGATCGCCGCCGCTCGTACCAACTGCTCGCCGAGGCCTTTGGTTTGGAGCCAGCGGGCTAGATGCCCCTCTGTCTATATAGACAGTTGCAAATGTCGGCGTTCCTCCGACGCATGCGGTCCAGCAAACTGAGGGTTGCTTTTAGATCTCATATGTGGTAGTATGCCGTTGCGTTTGTTGCTCTTGTGATCCTTTTGACGAGCTCCAACAAGGCTGGCGGGCAAAGACCCGGGCAGCCTTTTTTTGTGGCAACGAAGGGGAAAACGGGGCGCAAGTGACTTCGGGGTAGGTCCTAAGAGCCTTCCCATTAAAGAAATAGGAGTACAAGCAGTGTCAAGAGAGCAAGGTACAGTAAAGTGGTTCAATGCGGCAAAAGGCTACGGGTTCATCCAGCGCCAATCGGGTGAGGACGTCTTCGTTCATTTCTCGGCGATTCAGTCCGAGGGGTACAAGAGCCTCAACGAGGGGCAGGCAGTTGAATTCGAGGTCAAGCAGGGCCCCAAGGGCTTGCAAGCTGAGCGCGTAGTCAGCCTGTAAGTTCAGTCCCAGCTAAACCCCAAGTTTGGCTCGTCAAAGTCGGATCCGAAGGGCAGGCGCAAGCCTCCCTTCGGAATCGGCGGAAGCCGTTCCAGTCGAACGCATGGAACCGCGGTGTGGTGTCCACACAAAGTTTAGGGACACACTCTTCATAAGAACCAGGATTTTGCCCGTCAGCGTATTTATCTGTTTTCATACCAAGGAGGCAACGTGCAGATTCTCTCCGAAGGTCAGACAATCCGTCATCAGCAGTACGGCGTAGGCAGGGTCACCGAATCCAACACAGAACGCACCACGATTGACTTCGATAGTCACGGCGTAAAGAAGTTCGTCACCTCAATCTGGACTGCCGAGTTGATCGGCGACGCTCCTACGGATCGCCCGATCCGCCGGCGCGGCGGACGTCGCAAGGCTGTGAAGAAGTAAGAGCTATCGCGTGCCGCGGAGGCTGCCCGTGCAAGCGGCGCGGCCCCGCGGTCTCGCAACCTCATCTCCCAATTCTTGATTTGTCCCCACCGGGTGGCGCTCGTCGCGTGTTCGCGCGCGCGTTTTCTCGGCCTAAGCCTCAATCAGATTGCTTCGAATGGCATAGCGAACCAGATCGCTGAAGCTCTCAAACTCCATCTTCCGCATGATGTGATTGCGGTGACTTTCAATGGTTCTAGTGGACACGCCGAGTTCGGCCGCCACTTCCTTGTTGCTCCTGCCCGTGCAAAGCAACTGAATCACCTGCACCTCGCGCTCGGTGAGTTGGGGCTGGCCCGGCGCCACGGCAGTCGAGCCATCGACGAAATTCTGAGCCATAGAGATCGCCAGGCGGCTGGTGAAGAACGGCTGGCCGTGCCGCATGTGGTCCACGGCCGCCAAAAGTTCCACATCGGCGTCGGACTTCAGCATGTACCCGAGCGCGCCCAGGCGCAGCACTTGTCGCGCGAGCTCGTCCGAAAAGTGCATGGAGAGCACCAGCACCGCGGTCTGCTCGGAGGTCGCCCGTACTTCCTGCAGCACGTCCAGGCCGTTTTTTTCTGGCATCGTCAAATCCAGCACCAGCAGATCTGGTTTCTCGCTCTTGGCCACCGCGACGGCTTCGGCGCCATCCGATGCTTCGCCGCATACTTCGATCCCAGGCTGCCCGGAAAGCAGCGCGCGGAGTCCACAGCGCACGACCACGTGATCGTCGGCAATGAGCACGCGGTAGGGACGGGAAGCCGGGAGGGGCGGCGGCAGCAGATCCTCCATCTCGACGGTTGATCTGTTAGCTCTCGCAGTCTTCGGCATTTTCGTCTCCTTTGGGTCCACTCAGGTCGGATTCCTCGACATTCGGCGCAATCGGCAACATGGCACGAACCGTGGTGCCAACACCCGGCGCGCTTTCGATCTCGAAGATTCCATTCAGCTGCTTGACTCGTTCCCGCATTCCCGCGATTCCGACGCCCAAGGGCGTTTGCCGCCCGCCCAAAGGCCCTGCTAGCGCGAGCCCGCAGCCTTCGTCGCGCACTTCTGCGCGGATGTGGCCGTTTTCGCGCGCCAGGTGGATGGCAGCCGTTCGGCTGCCAGAATAGCGATGCACATTGGTCAGCGCTTCCTGGACGATCCGGAACACGGTGGTCTCGATGTCCTGAGACTGCCGCTCGAAATTTTCGGCCACGTCTACAGTGGTCTTGATGCCGCTGCGTTCGGCGAAGCCCCGGGCGTACCAGCGCAGCGCGGGTCCCAGCCCCGCCTCGTCGAGCATTGGCGGGTGCATCAGGTAGGAAACGGTTCTCACCTCGCGAATCGATAGCTCTGCCAACTCGGTCGCAGAAGCCAGGAATTCACGCGCCAATTCGTTCTCGTCCGGCAGCGCCTCGCGTAGGTTGCCCAAGGTCATTTTCAGTGCGGCAAGACTCTGCCCCACAGTCTCGTGAAGTTCGCGGGCAGATTGGCGGCGGTCGCGATCTCGTACGTTTATCAATTCCTGCGATAGCTGGCGCAATGTTTCTTCGGCGCGCGCGCGTTCCGTGATGTCCTGCATCACGCCGATTCCACGCTCCACTTCGCCATTTGCTCCAACGATCGGCGTCGAGCGCACCCAGAAGACGCGAACCTTGCCATCGGGGCGCACGTAGCGGGCCACGTATTCGAACGGCTTGCGGTCGAGCTGTGACCGATCCACCAGTTCCTGCACGCGCAGGCGATCTTTTGGATGCAGCCGGCTTCGGTAGATGTCAGGGGTCCATTGCAGGTCGGGGGAAAGTCCCTGCATCTTTAGCAGGTGGCGCGACGGTGCTGCTTTGCCCGTCCGCAAGTCGTGTTCCCAGCTCCCCAGATTGGCGATCTTCTCTGCCTGCGCCAGCAGGGATTCGCTGTTGCGCAGCATCGACTCCATTTGCTTCAACTCCGTCACATCGTGCGCCATGCCGCGGACGATGGGAGCGGGAACGCCAACCGTTCGGAGCATGCTGCGGAAGCTCCAAATCCGGTGCTGGCCGCTTCGGGTCGCCACCTTCATCAGCCCTTCGGCATATCCGTCGCGCCGAATCTGCTCGATATAAGCGGCAAATCCTTCGCGGCTTTTGCCCACCAGAAAATCCGAAAGCGAGCGGCCCACTATGTCAACGGGCTCGCATCCGAGTGTCTTCGCTGAGTGCTCGTTCATTGACAGCAGGCGGCCTTCGAGATCGTGCGTGCAGATCATCTCGTGGCTGTGCTCCAGCAAATCGCGGTAGCGGCTTTCGGATTCGCGCAGCGCCCGCGCTGCTTGCACGCGCTCGGTCACGTCGATGGTGACGCCGATGCGCTTCACCACACGATTGTGCGTATCTTTCACTGGCCGGCCGCGATTTAGCAAAATCCGCTCGCGCCCATCCGGGAAAATACAGCGCGTCTGAAATTCATACGGCCGGCCATCCCGCATGGCGTCGCCGATCGTCTTTCGCACCAATTCGTGATCGTCCGGGTGCGTTACGCTCCAGATATGCTCCTCCAGGTCGGCGCAGTCGTTCGGCACGCCCAGGATTTTCCGCAGGTTCGGCGACCATCGAGGCTTGCCAATAGCAACGTCGAATTCCCAGCTACCCATATTTGCCAGTGCTTCGGCTTGCTCGAGCCACGTACCCTTCCGCTGCAGTTCTGCCATGTAGTCGACGCCGGACTGGCGCTTGTGGGACACGATGCACAGCTCGCCGCCGTTTGCCCCCGCGCGAGCCAATCGCGTTGCCCGCACCATGAATCGGGCGCTGCAGTCCGGAAGCTCCACGCTGTGCTCGAATCCGTAGCCGCCGTCGATTTGTACGCCGTCCGCGGCGGCTTCCCATCGATCGAGCGTCTCGCAATCCAGCACGTCGCGAACGCGCCTGCCGAGCCAATCCCGCGTTCCCTCGGGATCGCTCGCTAGCTTCGAGCTCCATAGCGATTCGATCACGCCGTCCGAATTGACGATCAGGACAAATTCATGGAGCGCCTTCAGCAGGTCTTCCGCAGTGCAGGGAGTGACGGCGGCTAAAGCCCTGGGTGGGCCGGATAGGATTTCGCGTGAAGTCTCGCTGGGAAGAGTGCCAGGCACGTGTGGGCTTCGCTGGTCGCGAAAGCCATTTCGTCCGGAATCCCTCTTTGCTACGCTTCGGTTCGAGCCCTGGGCCATGGAGTATAGGTCGGCGCGTGTGGAAACTGCGTGCCTTCAACAGGTATTAGTACGCCAATGCGTACCTCTCCGCGATCATCAGTTCGAAAATCGCGGAAGGCGCGGAAAATACCGTTTTGTAATATCGCTGTCAAGTGCTAACACATTCCAATTCTGTAGGATAAATACGTAGGAGCGCGTTCCGTATTCTCCGCAACTTGGGCATAGGCTCTCGCGAGTCCCACCAGCGTATTGCCCCTTTCCTTCGCCGCAAGCGTTGCAATGGACCCGAAAGGCTAATGTTTTGCGCGGCACTGTCCGATAGAACAGGTGCGGGGGATACCGTACGAATCAGCATGCCGGTCGAAGATATGCCCGAGCAATCGCGTCGCGCGCACCGGCAAGCAGACCCGAGAGACGTAACAGCCGAGTTCCCCCGGCTTGAGAGAAAGGGGGAATCATGCCCACAAAAGCGATACGAGTTCTGGCGGTCGGCAAGCTCGCCCTCGGCACCAGCGCAATGCTGGCGCGGCTGGCGGCACGAGGCTGGGCGTCTCGGACAGTCGAAACGTTGCAAGAAGCCCAGGATTTGCTCGAAACTTTTCGATTTGAAGTCGCGCTCGCCGCGGAAACCCTTCCCGACGGCCGCGGCTACGAACTGGCTCGGATCGTTGCGCGCCATTCGGGGACTCTGATGGTGGGCGTGGCGCTCTCGGAGAGCTGCCTTTGGCTTCCAGTGGTCGAGCGCGGCGCGAAAGTGCTGGGCCAGCGCGCGCTCAACGCCAATATGATCGAGATGGAAATCGAGAGGACGCTGACTTCGAACGCCGCTCGCTATGGTCGCGTATTGGGAGCGGGCCCGGAGAGTGTGGTGCCAGCGCGCGGAGCATCGCCCCGGCGCAAAGGCGGCGTCGCCGTAGCGTGAGTGTAGATTTGCCGGACGTTCTTGCTACACGCCATGAGGCGCCGATTCGGAAGTTTCCGGCTGCGTCTTAGCAAGCCACCACCACAAAACTCCGCCCGCAATCATTGACGCCAGGCTGGCCGCCTGCGCGTTCGTCAGGCCAAAAAACGATCGCGGATTGATGCGAATGAATTCCACCAGGAATCGCGCCAGTCCCGTCAGCAGCAGATATGCCGCGAACACGATCCCCGGTCGCGCGAATATGCCTCGCTCCGCTCCGCGCTCGGCAATTTGGCGCGCGCCGATACGCCATAAAATCCAAGCGATCACGCACGCAACGATCAATTCGTAGATCGGCGTGGGATGCACACGCTGCGTAGTCGGCACGAGCCCATTCGGGAAACTCATGCCCCACGGGAGCGACGTGGGTATGCCGTAGTCGCCATCACCCGAGAGGAGGCACCCGATGCGGCCGATGCCGTAGCCAAATGCCGCAGCCGCCGATCCGGCATCCAGCATCGACAACAGCGGAATTCTGCGGTGCCTGGCAAGCCAGGCAAACGCCGCGAACCCGGCGATCAACCCGCCGAACCAGGCCAATCCGTAGCGGCTGAAAAGCTCGCCCACGGGATTCGCGAAAAGCTCACGCGGCGTCTCAAAGACGTGATAGAGCTTAGCGCCCACGATCCCAGCGAGGCAGGGGACTGCGACAAACGCTTCGGCTGCGCCAGAGTCCTTGGCGCCCAGTCCGCGCCGGGCCATATCGGCCCGCAACACGTAGTAGGCGCAGACCATGGCGGCAGCCACCATCAGCCCAAACGTGGGAACCAGCAACGGCCCGACATGCAGAAATGGCAGCATTCTGAGGAGACTGTCTAACTCTCGACTGTTCGCGGCAAACTGTCAACCGGCTTTGTCCTCGGCCAATTTTGCAACCTCGCACCGCCTTGTGACGTCCAATGATATAGAATCGCAGCGTTGCCCGGACGTCCCCGGCCATCGAGGGTGCAAACATGACCCATTCGAAGCCGCCTCGCTTTCCCTGGATTCAATCCACGCTAATAATTTTAGCCGCAGCCGCTTTCGCTTGCGCGCCGCAGCCTGCATGGGCAGGTCACGGCGGCGGGGGCGGAGGCCACGGGGGTGGAGGTGGAGGCGGGGGCCATGCCGCCGCGGGCAGTGGAGGACATTCCTCTGGCGGATCTCACGCGTCAGCGCCTGTGCATGTTTACAGCGCACCGGCTGTTCGTGCTCCCGCGCGCCCGCCGGTTGGCGCAAGCGCTTTTCAGCGTCCCGCGCCACGCCCAGGCTTCTACCCTGGCACCAACGGCGGCCTTCCCGCAGGGCTTGCGCAATTCGCGGAACCGCAGCGACTTGGATCATCAATCGGGGCCTCAATGCCCGGTGTGCATTCTGTAGCTGCTCCTGAGCCAACACGGAGCGTGACGATTGGATTTCCGCCGGTGGCTGGAAATTCATTGCACGAGGCACCGCTACACGCGACCCAAGGTGTGCTCAGCTTCTCCGGCGAGGGCCACGATATCTGGCAGAACCCAGTTCGCTCACAGACAATAGTCGTCGCGCGGCCGACCGCACCGTTGAGCGCAGCGAGGCGTCCGGCCGGCGAAATGGCGCGGCCCATAATCCCGTTCCGGCATCACCATCGTCCCATCGTCGGTCCAGGATTTGGATTTTTCGGCGTTCCATTTTTCGGTTTCGGATTGGGATTTGGACCGGGCTGCAATGCCTGGGCTGGTCCTTTCTGGGGCTGGGATTGGGACGACTGCAATACCTTTGGCTATTCCGGCTATCTTTCGCCGGGCTATTATCCGCCCTCGGATTACACGATGGACATTCAGCCGGGGTATGGGCCTGACGCGGGGCCTCCAGCGGCTCCGTCCGATTCTGGCAGCTACGATAATTCGAGCGCTGCACCAGCCACGCCGTCCACGCTGCTCTACATGAAAGACGGCACGAGCTACGCCATTAGCGACTATTGGCTCGACGGCGGGCGGCTTTACTACATCACGAGTTATGGCTCCGAAAACATCGTCGATCTAGATTTGGTCGACCTGCAGCGCACCGTCGACGAGAATGCGGCGCGCGGCGTCAATTTCACCCTGCGGCCTGCGCCTGAACCCGAATCGCCGGCCGGAGCTGCTCCCAACGAGCAACAGCAAGCTGCGCCAAATGCGCCGCCGATGCCAAAC
>JASHRI010000249.1 GCA_030037435.1 Candidatus Acidiferrales bacterium
GCCGTGCGCGGCGCAATCGCCTAAGCGCTCCGATCCCACTCAGTACTTGCGAAGAACTCCGACGACGCGGCCTTGAATTCTGACGTCGTCCGCGGCGACGACGATGGGAGACATGGTCGAGTTTGCCGGCTGCAAACGGATCTTCCCGCCGGGCTCTCGATAGAAACGCTTCACGGTCGCTTCGTCCTCGCCAACCAATGCGACGACAATCTCTCCCGCGTTCGCCACCTGCGTTTGCTCGACGACGATGTAATCCCCGTCCAGAATGTGATCGTCGCGCATGGATTCGCCCTTTACCTGGAGCACGAACGTTTTTTCGCCGCGCGCAAAATCGGAAAGCGAGATTGCTTCGCGGTCCTCGACGGCTTCGAGTGGGCGTCCGGCGGCGATTCGGCCCGCGAGCGGCAGTTCGACTACGTGCCGATCGAGAATTTCCTCGCGCACAGGCTTCGGCAGCTGCGTGACTTCGATGGAGCGGCTCTGGTTGTAGCCGCGGCGGATGAAACCTTTCTTCTCGAGGGTCGAAAGATGCTTGTGGACCGTGGCGAGCGAAGTGAGCTTCATCGCGTGCGCGATTTCCTCGAAGCTCGGCGAGTAGCCGTTCTTGTTGAGAAAAGCGACCAGGTAGTTGAGGACTTCCTTCTGTCTCTTCGTCAGCGCCATGGGCTTACCCCCAGTGAATAATGATGCGCGGATTATGGGCGAATCAAAAGCGAAAGTCAATGGTACTTAAGGACAGGTGAGGGCTCCATTTGCAGGGACAGGCGGTGACATAGCGAACGAAATGCGTATAGTTATGTGCGGCGTGCTTCAGCCGGAAGCTAACCCGAGAAACCCTATCCGGAGGCTATCGTGAAGAAATTGATGGGAATCGCGGCGGTATTTTTCCTGGGCTCGTATTGCACATTTGGAATGCAGCAACACCCTGCCCAACATGCGCCAGCGCGCCCGGTGCACGCGCCAGCGAAGGCGACGCCTGTGGGGAATGGGCACATTCCCGCGCACGGACCGGCCCCAGTCACGCGAGCGCCCAGCCCGCCGAAGGGCAATGCACGGCCGACATACAGCGATCAACCCGGACATCCGCAGGCGCCGCACGTACACGCGAACACTGACACGTGGGTGGGGCACAACACCGGGCCGAACGATCCGCACTACCATCTGGATCATCCGTGGGAGCACGGGCACTTCCCCGGAGAAATCGGTCGCAGTCACATCTACCGGATTGTGGGCGGGTCGAGAGATCGCTTCCAGATCGGGACCTTCTTTTTCAGCGTTGCTCCCTATGACTACGACGACTGCGCGGATTGGGTCTGGAATTCTGACGACATCGTGATCTATGCCGATCCGGACCACGTTGGCTGGTATTTGGCGTACAACGTCCGGCTCGGCACGTACGTGCACGTGATGTACCTGGGTCCCGCGTAGCAAACGCCCCGCGGCAACACAGTATAGGTTGCAACGGCTGAGAACTCCGGCGGTGCATCCTAATTGGGGGTAAATGTCGCGTTCCGCCGGAGCTGAGTTGTGCTTCGCCGCCCTCACTTCCTCGCTCACTGCTAGAGTTGCCTGCCGATTCTTGACTCCGATTCGCGCGGAGCGGTCTAATCGCACTGAGGACGCGAAGAATTTTCGCCGCAAGGTTACGCGGCAGCATTGACAGGAGCTTCGAGATGTTTTCATCCACGGCTGTCTCTGAACGCATCGGCATCTCCTATCCAATAATTCAAGCGCCCATGGCGGGCGCAGACACGCCTGAGCTTGCGGCAACAGTCTCAAACGCAGGCGGACTCGGATCACTCGGGTTAGCGCGGAGTTCGCCGGAAGCGATGCGAAAGGCCATCGCGGAAGTTCGCGCGCGCACCAGCAAGCCGTTCAACATTAATCTGTTCGTTATCGAGCTTCCCCACGCCGATCACGATCACATCGCCCGAACCATGAAACTGCTGCAGCCCATTCGGAACGAACTGGGGCTTCCGCCCGCTGTCGCGCCGTCAAATTATGCTGACGATTTCTCGGCGCAGTTCGAGACGCTGCTCGAAACAAAGCCTCCGGTGGCAAGCTTTACATTCGGCATACTCAATCGCGCTCAGATATCCGCGCTTCGGGAGCGCGGGATCCTCGTTATCGGAACTGCAACCACAGTTGCAGAGGCGCGTGCGTGGGAATCGGCCGGCGCCGACATGGTCTGCGCGCAGGGTTCCGAGGCGGGAGCGCATCGCGGGACGTTTCTGGCCGATTTCGAGTCATCGATGATCGGAACGATGGCGTTGGTGCCCCAGGTTGTGGACGCGGTTCGCGTCCCGGTGATCGCCGCGGGAGGGATCATGGACGGCCGCGGCATCGCGGCGGCTTTGATGCTGGGCGCGGCGGGTGTTCAAATGGGCACGGCCTTTCTTGCGTGTCCGGAATCCGGAATCAGCGCTGCATGGCGGGACTCGCTGCTGCATGCGCGGGACGATCAGACGCGTGTGACCCGAGCGTTCTCGGGCAGGCCCGCGCGCGGCGTGATCAACGATTTCATGGAGCGATTCCGCGAGCTAGAACACGATCTGCCGCCCTACCCGATTCAAAATTCGCTCACCACTCCTATCCGTCAGGCTGCGGCGAAGGCAAACCGTCCCGAATTTCTGTCGCTGTGGGCTGGACAGGGAGCCAGCATGGCCCGCGCGATGCCGGCCGCGGATCTTGTGGTGAGCCTGGTGCAAGAAACGAAGGCGGCTCTGAGCTCGGCGGCGCGTTCGGCGGCCGCGGACTAGCCGGATGGCATTTATAGCGTGCAGGCTCTTGCGTTTGGGGCGGGGCGCGACTACACTCGCGCGACTATGAGAAACCGCAGAGGCGTGGCTCAGGTCCTGGTGGTCATCGGAAACATCGCGCTCTTCTATCTGGCATACGGCCACTGGCAGCACGGGCTGCCCTCGGTGTCGAAGATCGTGGTGGACGCGCACGCGCCGCGATTCTTTGCCGTCGGCATGAAGGTGCTGTGGGTGCTGGTGTCGTGG
>JASHRI010000250.1 GCA_030037435.1 Candidatus Acidiferrales bacterium
GCCTCTTCGGTGCGCTGCTGGCGGAATTGAATATTCCTCAACCTCGCGCTGGCACGGCGCTGGCTCCGCAAGAAGCCGTTCAGGTCGCTTCGGAAATCGGTCTTCCAGTGCTGGTTCGCCCGAGCTACGTTCTCGGCGGCCGCGCGATGGTGATCGCCTACGACCTAAAAACCGTGGAAGAATACGTCGTGCAAGCAGCCCAGATCGGCTCGGCCACCGATCCCAAGCGCCCGATCCTGATCGACCAGTTTCTCGAAGACGCCACGGAAGTCGACGTGGATGCGCTGGCCGACGGGCAGGATGTGGTGATCGCCGGCATCATGGAGCACATCGAAGAGGCCGGCATTCACTCAGGTGATTCTTCTTGCGTGCTGCCTTCCGTCACGCTCAAGCCTGCTGTGCTCGAGAATATTCGCGACTACACCGCGCGTCTTGCGCGAGCCTTGCACGTCGTCGGCCTGATGAACGTCCAATACGCGATTCAACACGACACGGTTTACGTCCTCGAAGTGAATCCTCGCGCCTCGCGCACCGTGCCGTACGTCAGCAAAGCCACCGGAGTCCCGCTGGCAAAAGTTGCGGCTCGATTGATGACGGGCAGGAGGCTGAAGGACCTGCACCTTCCGATCGTTACCATGAATGGCGTCCAAGAACTGGCCCTGCGCGATTTCTACGCTGTAAAGTCGCCGGTGTTCCCGTTCAGCAAATTCCGTGGCGTCGATACGATTCTTGGTCCTGAAATGCGGTCAACCGGTGAAGTGATGGGTGTGTCGTCGACCTTCGGTCTTGCCTTTGCCAAGGCTCAGTCCGCCGCGGGGCAGCGCCTCCCGCTGGCCGGCACCGTGTTCATTAGCGTCAACGATCACGACAAGCGCCATGTCGCCGCCGTCGCAAAGGATCTGGCCGCTGCCGGACTCAAGATCATTGCTACGCGCGGCACTGCTGCGGCGCTGGAACGCGCAGGCGTGGAAGTGGAAGACGTTTACAAAGTGAACGAGGGCAGGCCGAATATCGTTGACCTTATAAAAACTGGAAAGGTCAACCTGGTCATCAACACGCCCCTGGGCCGCGAATCGTTCTACGACGAGAAATCGATCCGGCGCGCCGCGGTACGCTACAACGTTCCGTGCATCACCACACTTTCTGCCGCTAGCGCCGCAGCACGAGGCATCCGTGCGATGGCTGGCCACGCGCCAGACGTTGCCGCTTTGCAGGATCTTCATCGCCGCAAATCCGCGGCCACGGCTCAAGCCGAGCATTCCTAGAAGGGCGCCTCGACCGCATGAATTCCACTCCGCAGGTTCTGGTTTGTTCCATCCCCGCCGTTGCCGGTAGCCATTCGGGCTATTGGATTTGCGGCCCTAAGTATCCGAATCCACAGCTGGTTCGTCTCATCCAATGATGGCGATGCGCGAACTCTGCAAATCTTTGCCGCGCGTTCTAGTGCCCTGTTGTGGGTCTAAGGGCTGGCGTGTATCATGACCGCCTCCATGGAGTCGCACTGTATTTCCTTCCGCGAAGTTCCCCACACATCCAAGCTTTTCAGCGCCTTCCTTGATGATTTCGACTGCGTGGCGCTGTATTACGCACACCCGCCCACGCTCGCTGGCGTGGAAGCCGGGGCAAAAGAAATTCGTTTTGATCCCGGCGTTCGCCGTCGCGTGGCCGAGATTTTGCGCGCACAAAATCGCCGGTTCGGCGCCGGCAATCAGCTCGATGGCGCGACCGCCCGTAACCTGGATCGTCTTGCTGCGGGGGCGGCCGCAATCGTCACCGGCCAGCAAGTCGGCCTGTTCTCCGGTCCGGCGTACACCTTCTATAAAGCGCTTTCGGCGGTGCGCTGCGCCGAAGAAGTCACGGAACGCGGCACGGATGCTGTTCCAATCTTTTGGCTCGCCACCGAAGATCACGACCTCGCCGAAATAAATCACGCGTTCTGGAACCCTCGCAACGGCCTCGCGCGCTATGACTTGCCTTCGCGCACCGAGGACGAGGGTCGCTGCGTCGGCGAGGTGCCGCTCGGCGAGGCGGCGCAATCGCTGGTGTCGACCGCCGCGCAGACGCTGGATGGTCCGTTTGCCGAAATGGTCACACGCGCGCTGCACGAATCGTACGCTCCCGGCGAAACGTACGGCTCGGCGTTCGGGAAGTTGATGTCTCGCCTGCTTGCTGGCCGCGGAATCGTCTTCATCGACCCGCTCGATCCCGAGCTTCAGGCGCTCTGCGCGCCGGTCTACTCGCGCGCGCTTAACGAATCGGGCACTCTGCGGGACGCTCTGCTGGCGCGTTCGAAAGAACTCGAAAGCGCGGGATTTCACGTGCAAGTGAAGGTGACCCACGAAACCACGTTGCTCTTTTGCAATGTGGCCGGGCGGCGCGAACCTTTGCACGGCCGAAACGGCGGCTTCGTGGCGGGTGAGAGCGAGTTTTCTCCAGAGCAGTTGGCTGCCGCCGTCGAAAAGACGCCGCACCTTTTCACGCCCAATGCCTTGTTGCGTCCTGTGGTGCAGGACGCATTGCTTCCCACCGCCGCCTACATCGGCGGCCCGGCTGAAATCGCGTACTTCGCGCAATCTCAAGTCATCTATCGGCGCCTCCTGGACCGTATGCCTGCTGTCCTACCGCGCGCCAGTTTCACGATCGTCGAGCCGCCGATCGCACGTTTTCTCGCACAGTACGGTCTTGAAGTCCGTGACATCCTTGCGGGCTCGCAGCACGTGCGCACCTGCATGGAGCGCAAATCGCTTTCAGGAGGACTCTCGGCACAGTTCGATTCCGGCGAGGAATCTCTGCGCAATCTCTTGCGAAGCTACGAAGAGCCCCTCGCGCGCCTGGATTCCACGCTGGTCGAGGCGCTTCACTCGCTGGAGCAAAAAATGCTCCATCAATTTAGTCAGTTGAAAGGAAAAGTTGGCCGCGCGGAGAATTTCCGTACCGGCGTGCTCGACCGGCACGAGAAAATCTTGCTCGATTCGCTCTATCCGGACGGGGAATTGCAGGAACGCACACTTTGCGCACTGCCGATGCTCGCCGCGTACGGTCCGGAGCTTTTGGACGATCTCACCCGTCGCAGTTCGATCGGCAATTCGGCCGGCGGTTCGTCGTGCGCTCACAAGCATCAAGTGCTCTCCCGATGAGAATTGTTTTGCGGCATGTACTCGCTGGTAGTTACATTCCATTTCGTGCGCCGGCGCTCAATTTGCGGCATAGCGCGTGCTAAAATCGTCCGCAGCGTTTGCCTACTCAACGGCAAGTTCGGAGGTTCGCATATCATGAACGTTACACCGGGAAAGCAGAAGGGTCTGAAAGCTGTATCGGACTCGCGAGGCGTCATCGCGGCGGCGGCAATGGACCAGCGCGGCTCGCTCAAGAGCGCGATCGCCAAGGAAAAGGGCGGCGACAAGAACGCCGTCACCCCTGAAATGCTCGAAGAGTTCAAGTCCACGGTGACGCGCGTGCTCACTCCCTACGCCAGCGCGATTCTGCTTGATCCGGAATACGGTCTTCCGGCCGCGCGCGTTCGCGCAAAGAATGCCGGTCTATTGCTAGCCTATGAAAACAGCGGCTACGACAATACGCGGCCCGGCCGCCTGCCCGATTTGCTCGACATTTGGTCCGTGCGTCGCTTGGTGGCTGCGGGCGCCGACTGCATCAAAATCCTTCTGTATTACACGCCGTTTGACCCTCCCACCATCAATGAAATCAAACATGCCTGGGTCGAGCGCATCGGCGCGGAATGCCGCGCGGCAGACGTTCCGTTCTTTCTCGAACTCGTC
The DNA here is from genome assembly GCA_030037435.1 of Candidatus Acidiferrales bacterium. Classification (GTDB taxonomy): domain Bacteria; phylum Acidobacteriota; class Terriglobia; order Acidiferrales; family UBA7541; genus Palsa-295. Next base: position 3,777 of record JASHRI010000250.1, read on the forward strand.
GGCTATGAAGAAGGCGGCGACGAAAAGGGTATCGGATTCGCGCGCAAAAAGCCGGACGTCGTGACGCGCAGCATGGAGGAATTTTCCAAGCCGCAGTACGGCGTGGACGTCCTGAAAGTGGAAGTTCCGGTGAACATGGCCTTCGTCGCCGGCACCAAGGCCTGCAAAGGCGAATCCGCGTACACCCGCGATCAAGCCAAGGAATATTTTCGCCGCGCCGCGGCAGCCGCGAAGAAGCCCTTCATCTATCTCTCGGCCGGCGTGAGCAACGATGTGTTCAGTGAAACGCTGGAACTGACAGCGGAATCCGGCGTCAACTTTTCCGGAGTGCTCTGCGGCCGCGCCACATGGAAAGATGGCATTCCAATCTATGCGAAACAGGGCGCGAAGGCTCTTGAGGACTGGCTTTCGAATCAGGGTGTGAAAAATATTCAGAACGTCAACGACCGGCTCAAGGCCGCCAAGCCCTGGTTCGAGTTCTATGGTGCCGCGTCGCCAGCCGGAGTGGCTTGAACTACAGGCCGTACGCCGCCGCACAGCGCGTAAACCTGCGTCGCCATTGCGTCATCCAGCAGCGCACCGCTGCGGGTCGCCGCCGAGCACACCTGCGATGCACCGAGTCCCAGCGCGCCGCGCAGGTCGGCATTATCCAATTTCGCTCCGGTCAAATTCGCGTCGTTCAGCACCGTTCCTGTAAACTGTGCTTCGCGTAAGTCCGCGCCTCGCAGATCAGCGGCAATCAAGATTGCACCGCCCAGCTTTGCGCCGTAAAGATTAGCCGCCGGCAACTTTGCTGACCACAAATACGCTTGTTGCAGGTCGGCATGTTCCATACGAGCGGAGTTTAGCGACGAGCCTCGCAAGTCCGCGCGTGCCAGGCTCGCGCGCGATAGATTCGCGTCCATCAGATTCACGTTGTATAGCGTCGCTCCGTCCAGGCGCGCGTCCAGCAGGTTCGCATTGGCAAGCGAAGCATAAGAAAGATTGGAGCCCCGGATGTCCGCGCGGGCCAGATCGGTCGAGTCCAGGTTCGCGCGATTCAGATTGGCCTGATACAGATGCGCGCCGTCAAGAATTGCAAACCGCAAATTGCTCTGTCCGAAGTCGGTGCCGCGCAGATCTGCGTCGGATAGAAACGCGCCCTGCAGGTCCGCATGCCACAAGTGCGCGTTCGCCAGGAAGACTCCATAGCCCTGCGCGTATCGAAATCGCACGCTGTTCAGACGCGGGCCATCCACCGCGCCAACCTGATCGTCCGCGCCGGTCCACCTTGCCGGCCTTCGCGACAGCGAAGCCTCGGTGATGTTGGCGTAGGGATCGAATCCCACCATCCACAGCACGTCTGGCGCCCAGCGCCGGATGTTCGCCGCCCCGTACTGTGGCGCGCGGCTCAGGTCATGCGGAGCGCCCAGCACCGTGCCGAGCGACAAAAACAGCAGTGCCCCGGCCAAGTAAATCGACGGCTTTGCCGGGTGCACGCCCTTCACCCGCTGGATCGCGCGATGCATCCATTTCTGTTCAATCGCCCAACGTTCCATCGGGCGTCCCGTTTTCGTCGTGGCATGCAACGCCACTCCCGACGCGATCACCACCAGCAGTGCCTGCAATATTGCGCCGCGCAGGTCTTGCAGAGTCAGATATCGCGCCCAGAACAGCAGCAGCGTCGCCGGCACGGCCCAATATCCCACCAGTATCGCGGCGCCTTTTTCCACCAGCCGCGTCGACGAAGCGTCCTGGTTGATCCACGGAAAATGCGCGCGCAACAACCCCACGATCACCGCAGGCCCGCGATCGTCCAGCGGATGACCGTCGGGAAATATCGCCGGCAGCTCCAGCACCGAATCCCACAGCCGCTGCAAATGGAATTGGAACGCCAAGTACAGCGCCAGCAGCACCAGCGGCGCCAGCAGGAAAATCTGCGTGCTCGGCAGTGCGCTGGCCGCGGCGTGCGAATGAAAATAGGGAATTACTGCGGAGTCCGTCAGCAGCTGCGCGTCTTTCGTCTTCCAGATCATCAGCCACGAAACCATCATCGCCCCGAGCAGCGGCGCAAAATACCGCCAGGCCATCCGCGACGCCCGCTCGAACCTCGCAGCCGCCTCGAATTCCATCACGTGCGGAGGCAGCAGCGCGTCGCGCAGGTTGGCGCCCGCGAGCTGCCTTGGCACCAGGCCCATCGCTGTTTCTACCGACGCGCCCTCCAGATTTGCGCCCTCCAG
>JASHRI010000251.1 GCA_030037435.1 Candidatus Acidiferrales bacterium
CGCGCCGCCCATCGCTTGCGCCGGTCGTGCTCTGTTCTGCCTGCGCTGATTCTGCTCTGCGCCATTGCATTATCATTTGCGCCCGCTCTCCGCGGACAAAGCTCGCTGCCGGGTGTTCCCGCCGTCACCATCGTTTTGCCGTCCAAACTGATGGCCGGCCATGCGGCCACGCTTTCTGTTCTCGGCGCAGACGGCAAGCTCAGGCCCGGCGTTGTCGTGGAACTCAGCACCGGCCAGCACATCACCACCGATTCCACCGGGCGCGCCGTTTTCACCGCGCCCTCGTCTGCCGGCATTCTGATCGCGCACTCCTCCGGAATTTCCGCCGTGACGCTTGTCGATCCGGCCGCGGCCGCGAGCGAGCCTTCTTCGGTCTCGTTGCCGCCAGTGGTTTCCACCGATGGTTTCTTCAGGATCTGCGCTGCATCCCTCGAAGGCCATGCGGACGCCGACCACGTCACAATGAATGGGCAGCCCGCTCTGGTCCTCGCTGCCTCACCTGAATGCTTGCAAGTTCTGCCGCCGCTCCATGCCGCTGCGGGACCTGCGGCAGTTTCCATCGAAGCTCCAGGCGTACGGTGGAAAGCGTCAACTACTCTCGTATCGCTGGTATTCGAGCCCCCGCGTCCACCGCTTCGCCCGGGTCAAAAGGGGACGCTCATCGTGCATCTTCGCGGCTCGCAGGAAAAGCTCTCGCTGATGATCGAGAATCGGTCGCCCGAGGTGCTGCGTTTTTTCCGTGGTGACTCTCAGCAACTGCGCACCAGCGGCGGCCACCAAAATTCCGTAGAGCTAAAGGTGCAAGCTATCCGCTCGGGGGATTTTTCTTTTCACGCGGTGCTTGTTCCCGCTCCCGATCCGGTCGCTGCCAGCCGCTATCTCGAAGCGGCCGCGGCGCTCGCACCCTCCTCTTCGTCTGACCAACTCGCGGAACCCGTGAATTGGCAGCAGCGGCTCCTGAAACTTTCCACGGAACTGATTGCCCGTCCGCACGATTCCGCGAAAGTCGCTCGCGCCCTCGATGAGATCCTCGCTCACGCGCCTGCCGGCGGCGATTTCCGTGCGCTGCTCGACGCTGCCCGCTCCGCCCTGTAGTTTTCTAGGGGATCCAAACAGTTTTGAGTCTAAATTACGGTTATGTTTCGGGCTTCCCGTAGAGCTCTTCCTCAGATAGCACGGGCCGCTCTCCATATTCCTTTTCTGCCCTCGCTGCTGCGCCAAACATCGGTCCGCGAGCCGGTACTACTGGAGCGAACGCCATTAGCCCGATCTTTTCCGGCACATCGTCGTAGATAGCCTTCGATCCCACCGCGCCGATAATACGTTTCGTGCCAGAACCCGGTTCCGCCGGAGTCTTTCAAAAAATTCTGCCACCACTCCCGGTGCGGGTCCGAACGCGTCCACTGCAAAAGCGAGTTCGCGTCACGCCAGTATTGGCGCATGCCAACGTGCATTGGAAATAAAGAGAAAATGATCGTCTCGTGCCCTAGCAACCCGTCTGGCTGTGCTCCAATAGACGAAGAAATCTTCGGTCCAAAGCCTAGCAGCGTTTTCATTCCCGTGATGCGATTCACTCGCATTCCAAGATAGATGACCACCAGTTCCGGATATGCAGACAGATTGACGGTACGCCGTTCGACGGGTGTGCGCATAGCGAAAGAACCTCCAACTTGTAGCCAGAATTCCTGATACGACCGAGTGGGACTCGATCAAAACAATTAGCGCTTCCGTTATCGTGATTCTTGAGAGTCCGTTTCCGGGGGTGGGCCGAAATCTATTATGCGCTTCCAGCGCCAGACGAGCGAGGTTCTAATCTCTCGATGCCGGTTCCAGCGCCTTCAGCGTTGCGTCCGGCAGCGTGCCTTGCGACATCTGCTCGATGGAATTCCGCGCGCGGCCCAGCTTGTTGTCCGCATCTTCGTAGCTCTGTTGTGCGTGCCGCAGGTGCGTGCCGAGTCGCTCGTACACTTCCTCAAACGATTCGAGCTGTTTTCTCAATCCCGCCAGGTTCGCCAGCAGATGCCGCGCGTTTTCCTCGATTTTCTGTCCCTGCAGGCTCACGGCGATGGCGCTTAGGCACGCATAAAAAGTGTTCGGCGACACAGGAAACACGCGCTTCTCGCGGCAGTACTCGTCGAGGCGCCCATACTTCGCATCCTCGGTCATCAGCAGCTCGTAATACACGCCCTCCGATGCCACAAACATCATCGCGTAATCGAACGTATGCTCTGCCGGCAAAATGTACTTTTCCGCGATCGAGTCCGCATGTTTTCGCACCGCCTGCGAAAATTCGCGCCGCGCCGCGTCGCCCTCCTCGGCCAGCCGTCGGTACGCTTCCAGCGGAAACTTCGAGTCGATCGGCAAAAGTCTTTCGCCGCTGCGCACGATCGCATCCACCACCGCGCCGGTCGAGGCAAATCGGTGCTGCGTCGCGTACGCGCTTTGTGGCAGCGCATCGCCCAGCAGCCGTTCCAGCGTGATTTCGCCCAGCGTGCCGCGCGTTTTCGCTCCGCCCAGCACCGATTGCAGCGTCTGCGCCGTCTGCGAAAGTTCCATGCTCGTTCGCTGCACCTCGCCGATTTTCTGGCTCATTTGCACCAAAGCTTCCGTCGACGACTGCAGCCGCTTCGCCACTTCCTTCTGCGCTTCCGTCGCCAGTTGGCCCGTCGATGCAACGCCCGACTGCAATTCCTGCCGCACCTGTCCCAGTTGCTGCGTCACCGACTGCGTTAGTTGTCCGATCTGCTGGCTCATCTGTGCAGTCACCGACTGAGCCTGCGCTGCCATCGACGCCTGCATCTCCTGCCGGACCGCCGACAGCTGCGCCTCCGCGCGCCGCCCCAGCGTCCACGCCACGATCGCCGCCAGCGCGATCACCACCACTCCCGCCAGTATCCATGCCAACAACATTACTTTGGCTCCCGCAGTCCTTGGTCCGTCTGGGCGCAATGTCGCTGTGCCCGCATCTCATAATTAAAACTAGGCCTGTTCGCCCACTTTATCGCGATCCTCTTGCCTTTTGTAGCGGTTCTTCAGTGCGGCATCTCGTTTTTCCTTCCCTTGGCTTAAAATATCGACAATTGCTCATGACTCTTCCTCTCGAAACTCAGCGCCTTCTCTTGCGTCCCGTCGAATTCGCCGACGCCGAACAGATTCAGCAGCTTTTTCCTCAATGGGAAATCGTTCGTTATCTCGCGAGCCGCGTTCCCTGGCCCTACCCGCCTGACGGCGCTCACAGTTTTCTCCGCGATGCCGCCTTGCCCGCCATCGAGCGCGGCGAATTATGGCAGTGGACCATTCGCCTCAAAACCGATCCCGCCCGCATCGTTGGCGCC
>JASHRI010000252.1 GCA_030037435.1 Candidatus Acidiferrales bacterium
CCGACAAACAGCCCCCCTGCAATCGAGAGTGTTCGAAGCAGGAGCGGTGCTATCATCCGGCGGGCGAGCCAAACACAGCCATGGGGAGCCGAAAGATGCGTCAACTCGCACGGCCAATTCCTGGAGCTCAGTTCCTATTCGCCTTTTTTCTAGTAATCCTCGCCGCAGCTTTCTTCCCGGCGCCTTGCCGCGCTCAGAACTCCACGGTTGCCGGCGAATTTTTCACCGATCCTCCCACGCTGATTTCACTCGGCTTCGAATGGAAGATTTCCGGAGACGACAATCGCAACGCGAGCGTCGCGGTCACGTTCCGCAAGAAAGGCGACCAGCAATGGCGAAAGGCACTCCCGCTATTGCGTTTACAGCGCGAAGTAGTTTCCGGAGGCGCGCTGCGCAACGGCGGCAGCCATTATTTCAATTACGTCGCGCCGAACATGTTCGCCGGCAGCATTCTCAATCTGGAGCCGGGCACCGAATATGAATGCCGTTTCGTTCTCTCCGATCCGGATGGAGTAAAAGGAAAAGCGGAAAGAACCGTCACAGTTCGCACGCGTACGGAGCCCGAGCCGGCCGAGGGAGGCCACGTCTACAACGTCTATCCGTACGGATACACGGGAACCAAGCAGCAGCCTGCATTCACCGGACTGCTCGCGGCCTACTATATGGGCTCGGATGAATCCGATCATTCCAATGCAATGCCGCCTCGCGTGCAGCCCGGCGACATCATTCTCGTGCACACCGGAATCTATAAGGACAATCGTTTCTTCTACGGCGGTTTCGATCCCAAGATCCCCTCCTATGGCACACCCTTCGACGGCACCTACTATTTGACGGCGAGCGGCACGCCCGACAAACCGATCGTGATCAAGGGCGCGGGCGACGGAGAAGTAATCTTCGATGGCGACGGCTGCCAGAACTTATTCAATCTGATGGCTGCCAATTACAACTATTTCGAAGGCATCACCGTCCGCAACACCAACGTCGCGTTTCTGCTGGGGTACAAAAATATCGCGGGATCGAGCGGCTTCACCCTGAAGCATTCGCGCGTTGAAGACGTGGGCCGAGCCGTGGAGGACGATTGGTCCGGGTCGAAGGATTTCTACATCGCGGACAACGTTTTTATCGGACGGCACAATCCAGAAAAACTGCAAAGCTGGTGGACGCCCGCGGTTTGGGCCAAATTTCCCGGCTATCCGGCTCTGATCACGTCTGAATACGCCATCAAAATTTATGGCCAAGGCCACGTGGTCGCTTACAACTACGTAGCCAACTGGCACGACGGCATCGACGTCGCCACCTACGGCGATCCGGACGGCACGCCGAACGAACTGCGCGACCGCGTGCCCGTTTCGATCGATTTCTATAACAACGACATCTACAACATGGCCGACAACTGCATCGAAGCTGACGGCGGCGCACACAACATCCGCGTATTTCGCAATCGCTGCTTCAATTCAGCCGGCGGCGCGCTGAGTGCGCAGCCGACCTTCGGCGGCCCGCTCTATTTTTATCGGAACGTGATTTACGACACGACGACCGGTGGCCCGCTGAAGCTGATCGATACCCCCGCAGGAGTCCTCATCTACCAGAATACTTTCGTTGGCCAAGGTCGTCTGATGGGCCCGGCATCGAACGTTCATTTCCTGAACAATTTGATTTTGGGCGATGGCTGGGCCGATCCCGTTCTGAACTTGCGAACGTTCACGAATTATTCCACTTCCGATTACAACGGCTTTCGTCCGAATCCCGGCGTCGATGACGCGTTTGAATGGTCGTCTCCGGCATTCGGCGTGCGCGCCGATTACACAGGCCAGCTTGTGACGCGGCACTTCAAATCGCTCCGGGAATATAGCGACGCAACCGGCCAGGAGAAGCACAGCGTTTTGGTCGATTACGACATATTTGTGAACGCGAAGATTCCCGACAAATCAGACCCGCAGCATCTCTACAATCCCGAAGATTTTGATTTTCGGTTGAAGCCAGGATCGGCAGCGGTCGATGCGGGGGTGCTACTGCCCACAATCAATGACGACTTCACCGGTCGCGCCCCTGACCTCGGTGCCTACGAACTGGACCGTCCTTCGCCGCACTACGGACCGAGATCCGAGCCGCCTGGAATGCCCGGCGGCTCCGCGCCGCGTTCAGTCACTGGTCCTCCCGCGCAGCCGAACTAGCCCAAAGCGATGGACATAACGTGCAAATAGAACACCCTAGCCAATCTTGGTACTTCGCCTTACGGTACAAGCTGCTTCTACCGGATAGAAAAAACTCCTCGATTCTCGTAGGACAAGGGTAGAGGCCGGGACAGAGCTATTGGCCCACGGGGTCCCAGCTCCGTAGATTTTCGGCTTTGTGCGCTTCGGGTTGGGGTGGACAACGTGATTCGAATACTGATTGCAGACGGCCACGCGATTTTTCGCCGGGGCTTGATGGAGACTTTGACGGAATCGTTCAAGACGGTGGCATTTGCGGAAGTGAGAACGACGGAAGAAGCGATCGAGCAGGTTCGAAAGCGCGAATGGGAGATCGTGATTCTGGACATTGGTCTGCCGGATCACGACGGACTCGAGGCGCTCGATGAAATCAAACGCGTTCGCCCTGAGCTTCCCGTACTCCTTTTCAGCTCGCGGCCGGAAGAGCAACTGGCGCGTCGCGCGCTGCAGGCCGGCGCCGCCGGCTACCTGACCAAAGACATTCGGCCTGATGAGCTGACCCGAGCGGTGGGCAGAATGCTGGCGGGCGATCGCTACGTGGGCGATGCCTTGGCGGAGAGACTTGCGAAAGACGTAAGCGAAGGTTCCGACAAGCCGCTTTATGAGTTGCTTTCGCGACGCGAGTTTCAAGTCCTGCGAATGCTTGCGGCAGGGAAAACAGTGGGCGAGGTTGCCGTCGACCTCGGCCTGAGCGTCAAGACCGTGAGCACGTACCGGGCACGAATTCTGGAAAAAACCGGGATGAAGAATAATGCTCAACTGATCCGTTACGCGGTTGACAACCGCCTTGTACAGTAAACGCAGACCTCACAGCCTCAAATAAAAAGGAACTGCCCCTGGAGTTAGCTGACGGAGGCTTCAGGTCCAAGGGGTTGGCAAAACTGTGGAAGACTCGGGGAATGTTGAGTCGGGATCCTTCGGGAGAAGTTGGATCCTGTGCTGAATTTCAGTCGCGTGATCGCCAGAAGCCTCCGCCCTAGCATGTGCGGGAATTCTAGCGATGTAGCCGTGGGCCGGAATCAGGTAACCTCCTGAAGGCCAACGTGAAAAACCCCGGATGATACCAAATGATATTGTGGCCCGCCCGCTTTAAGGTAATCCCCTTAGCCTAGAGAAAGGCCTTTCCCCGGGCGTTCCGCGCCCCCGGACCCCGGCGGATCAGTCTTTCACCGAATGGAATCCTGACAGCCGGATTGTACGATTTAGGGGACGGGATTTCGCTATGAGCCCCGAGAGAGCCACTCCGGTGACGAAGAAGAGCGAGTCCACCTTGAAAATACTGCTTGCCGATGAAAGCCGTGAGTTTAGAAAGTTTATACGGCGGCTGTCGGAGCCTGAGGTCGATCTGGAAGTTGTCGGCGAAGCCACCACGGGGCAGGAGTTAGTCCCCCTGGCCAGACGGCTGAAGCCGAACGTGGTGGTGTTGGACATCGCGCTCTCGGGGATCGAAGGGCTACAAGGGGCCCGGAGCATTAAGGCCGAGCTGCCGGAGACGAGGATCGTGCTGCTTTCGGTCGTGGACGAGCCGGCTCTGCGGGATGCCGCTCAACGGTATGGTGCAGACGTCTTCGTTTCGAAAGATGCACAGATTTCAGACATTTTTTCATACATTCGCGGGAAAGGGCCGATAAAGGCGCGCCATTAACGCAATGCAATTGGTTCATTGCCGAGAGCGGGTGCCATTCATATATGCATAGACTTCAGAGACTTCGACGCAGCGTAATAACCGCAGCCGAGCCGGACTCACCGGTTACTGCTTCGACCAACACGATAAACCGCAAATTTGAAGTCCATCGCCACGACGATCGTCGAGCAAGGGCAAGCGAAAGCGCGGCGCCGGCCCCTGTTCGGCACGAGAAGTCCGGGCCTGTTGTCCTGTTGCGTCAGGAGAAGGACTTGCGCCGAGTGAACGAGAGGCTAATGGCGCGAATCCGCAGCCTCGAGCAAAGCAATCGCGATTTGAACCTTGTGCAGGATCTAAGCGGCTTGCTGCAGGCATCTGGCTCGATTACGGAGATGCACGGCGTGATTGCGCAATATCTTCAGAGGCTCGTGCCAGTGGACTCCGGAGCTCTCTATCTGTTCAACGAGTCGATCGGCTTGCTGGAATTGGCCGCGCGCTGGGGTGAAGACAACGCTGGAACTGTAGATTTTGATCCTTGCGACTGCTGGGCCGTGCGGCGCGGCCATACGCACTCGGTGACGGCATCGAGCAACGCACCGCGCTGTCCTCATCTTAAAGACATCTCCGGAGTCAGCTCCATTTGCGTTCCATTGGTTGCGACCAGCGACGTGTTGGGCATTCTAAGCCTGCGCGGAAGTGCGGACGAAGCCAGCCAGTCACGGGTAGTGCGGGACCAAACTCTTGCGGCCCGCGCGAAGCTGTTGGAGATGGTCGGCACGCAGATTGCCTTGGCCGCGGCGAATCTAAAAATGCGCCAGCGGCTGCAGGCACAGTCCGTACGCGACCCCGTCAGCGGATTATTCAACCGCCGCTACCTGGAAGAGACGCTAACCCGCGAAGTTCACAGGTCCGGGCGCGATTCGCGGGAGCTCGCCATGCTCGTTTGCGACCTGGATTGCTTCAAGACTTTCAATGATTCCTATGGTCACGCCGCAGGCGACGCCCTGCTTCACGCGCTCGGCGATCTGATCCAGAAGTTCGTGCGCGCAGGTGACGTGGCTTGCCGCTACGGCGGGGACGAATTCGTGCTCATCCTTATGAACACCACGCTCGAGATCGCCAGGAGCCGAGCGGAATTGTTACAACGGGAATTCCGGCAGCTCATGATTCCATTTGGCGAGCAATCGCTCCATCCGGGAACCCTTTCTTTGGGAATTAGCGGATACCCTAAGCACGGCGCCACCGCCGGCGCGTTGTTTCGAACGGCAGACCAGGCTTTGTACCGGGCCAAGTCAGAAGGAGGAGACCGGATCGTTGTCGGGCCAAGCGTCGCGGCAGCCAAGCAGTTCACCAACTGATCAACTATCGAAGCTCATTTTCGCCAGTTCAGGCCGGATGTTGGCTCCAGTTCATGTGAAAGTGCGACTTCAGCCTCAAGTTCCGGACGCTTCGCGCTGACCCCCAGCGATCCCCGGTTTCCCTCCCCCAGTTTCGCCAAGCCATCACTTGATATTTAGCTAGAAAAGCGCCAGCCTATCAGGTAAATACCTGATGCGAGTCGCCGTAGGCTGCCCGATAGCGGCTTACCCTGACGGCCAATACGATCATTGGCCGACAACCGGGCCTACATTGAGAACCAGCGAGTCCGTGGAGGAAGGCTACATGGAGCACAATACGCGCACGATGACTGAATCCCAGAGTGAGATGCAGATGCCGTCTGAACTACTCCGGCAGCTGGTGGCCCACTTGCGCCAGAACAGGACGCAACTGCGCGAAGAATGGGCGCGCCGTATCACGGAAGCCAGGCTGCTGACGGCGATGACGAAAGAGGAGATATTCGCCGAGGCGACGTCGGTTTACGACAATTACGTGGAAGCGCTGGAAACAGGCACATTCGAAGCGCTGCAGGCGTACGCCCGAGGCCTGTCCGAAAGAATTATTCCCCGAGGTGTCGAAACGGATGAAGTGATCGGGATCGTGCTGCTGTTGCGCGACGTACTGGCGCGGTCTTTGTTCGCCAAGTATCAGCACGATTTCGCGCTGCTGAATCGCATCCTGGACGCGTACGAGCCGGCTGCGAACCGCATCGCCAACACGGTGGCGGTGGGTTTCGTGCAAGAGCGAGAGCGCGTCATTCGAGAACAGCAAGAGGCGATTCGCGTCCTCTCGACGCCTGTGTTGCAGGTTCGCGAGCGTCTTCTGATCTTGCCAATCATTGGTGTGATCGATCCGCAGCGCGCTCGCCAGCTGACCGAGCAGCTTCTCCGCGGGATCCGAACGAATCGCGCCAAGGTCGTCGTGATCGATATCACCGGTGTGCCGGTGATGGACGCGACGGTGGCAAACCACCTGGTGCAAACGGTGGAGGCGACCCGGCTGCTAGGCGCCACCGTAATCATCACCGGTCTATCGCCGGAGATCGCGCAAACCCTGGTAACGATCGGAGTCGATCTGGGCAAGATGAATACAGTGGGTGACCTGCAGGGAGGCATTGAAGAGGCCGAACGGCTTCTCGGTTACAAGGTTGTTCCACTGGGAGAGGCAAACGATCGCGCCTAAGGGTGACTGGTGTTTGGGCTCCTTCCAAGGCGCGTGATTTAGGGCCGGACCTGCCTCAGGTCGGCCCCCGCCGTGAGGCCAATTCGGAGGAACAAGAAGAGGTACGAAAGGCCCCTCGGGGCGATCCAAGATCTACTTCAAGGATTCGGTCAAAGGCCACCGTGGAAGTTCCAATCCTCAAACAGGGCCCCTATCTCATTGCGTCCATCCAATCCGCGCTCAGCGACGCGGACCTAGTCGAACTTCGGGACGGCCTCGTCGAGAAAGTAGGGCGGTTACGCTCGAAGGGCGTGATCGTCGACGTGACTGCACTGGACGTAATGGATTCGTTCGCCACTCGCACGCTTCGCGACATCGCCTTCATGATCCGGCTCCGAGGGGCAGAGACCGTGATCGTGGGTATCCAGCCGGATGTCGCCTTCACCATGGTTCAGTTGGGACTTACGCTAGAAGGTGTTCCAACTGCGTTGGACCTGGAAGGCGGAATCGCCTATCTCAATAAAAAGAGTGCGGCTAGCGGCCGGGAAGCGAAGGCTCGTGGACGCTGAGTACAACCAGATAGGTGCGTCGACCGAATTGGCGCAACCGAGTTCCGACCGGCGATACCGCGTCTTTGAAGAGGCGCGGATCACGATCGAAACCGACACGGATATCGTAGTGGCCCGGCAACGCGGCCGGGAACTCGCAACTCGATTGGGCTTTTCCTCAAGCGATTTAACCCTGACTGCTACGGCCATCTCCGAGCTGGCCCGCAATATCGTTCAATACGCAAAACGAGGCGAAGTGACGCTCCGGCTGATAGAACGAAACGGCCGAGAGGGAATCGCTGTGGAAGCGCGCGACCAGGGGCCTGGCATTGCTGACATTCGGCGCGTTCTCGAAGGAGGATATTCGACTTCGCGGAGCCTGGGCCTGGGATTATCCGGTGTGAAGCGGTTGATGGATGAGTTTGAAATCGAATCGAAGGTCGGCCAAGGAACAAAAGTCGTGGCGCGAAAATGGAGAAAGTAGAAAAACACGCTCTGGTGGAGTACGGCGTCGCGGCCATGACTCTACCCGGGGAGGCGGAGACCGGCGACCGCTATGTGGTGGTGGAATCTCCCTCGGGTATTTTGATCGCGGTGATGGATGGCCTGGGGCACGGCGCCGAAGCGGCGAACGCAGCGAAGATCGCCGTGAAAGTTTTGGAGGACAACGCTGACGAACCGCTGCTTTCTCTGACGCGGCGATGTCACGAGAGCTTGCGCGGGTCGCGCGGTGTGGTGTTGAGCATCGCGTCTTTCAGCTCGACCGAAAAAACGATGACTTGGCTGGGAGTTGGCAATGTCAGTGGCGTTTTTTCCCACCGCGACGGCCGCGGCACGTTGAATCGGGAGGAACTCGCGCTGCGAGGAGGCGTGCTTGGTGATCAACTACCGCCAACTTTGGCAGGCACGATCCTTTCGGTTTCCGCGGGAGACACGATGGTTCTGGCCACAGATGGCGTCCGGAGCGATTTCATGCAGCAGGATATCTCCGCAAGACTATCGGAGCAGGATGCGGCGGATTACATCCTGGAACGTTATGCGCGGCGGACGGACGACGCGCTGGTGCTCGTGACCCGGTATTTCGGCTTACCGGAGGAGCGAAACCATGTCTAACCTGCAACTGGAATACGACGCCGCACTGGAAGCGTACGTTCAGCGGGGAGGGGAATCGGCGCTGAAACAGGCCTACGAACTCGGCCGCCGGGCCTTGGGCGAGGGTCTTGGGGTGCTGGACATGGTGGCTATGCACCATCGAACCCTGGATAAATTGATGAACGAGAATCCGCAGGCCGTGCTTGTTCATCGGTCCGGAGAATTTCTGGCCGAAAGCATGTCGCCATTTGAAATGACCCATCGAGCTTATGGCGAGGCTAATGCCACGCTGCGCCGACTGAATGACTCGCTGGAAGGCCAGACGCGGAAGCTTGCCAACACGCTGCACGATGAATCGGGGCAACTTTTGTCTGCCGTGCATATTCAACTGCAGGAGATAGCCAAGGGTTTTTCGCCTGCGGAAAGAGCCAAGCTCGATTCGGTGAGGCAACTACTGGATCAAATCGAACAGCAGCTTCGGCAGTTTTCGCACGATCTGCGGCCGACGGTGCTGGACGATTATGGATTGGTCCCGGCGATTCAGTGGCTCGCCGGTCGATTTTCGAAGCGGATGGGCATTCCGGTGACAGTGGATGCCCAATCGGTGACGCGTCTACCGGCCACCACCGAGGCCGCTTTGTATCGGATCGCGCAGGAAGCGCTCAATAACGCGGCCCGGCACGCAAAAGCCGCGCGGGTGCAAATCAGGCTCAAGCAGTTGCCGGGGGAGCTTCACTGCTCGATTCGGGACGACGGAGTTGGGTTTGATGTGAGCAGTATTTCAAGCAAAAGGACGAAGGGCTTGGGTTTGCTGGGAATTCAGGACAGGTTGTCTGGGCTCGGGGCTAAATTTCAAATTCGATCGGCGGCTCATGAAGGAACCGAGTTGTCGATCATCGTTCCCTTGGAGGAATAAACATGCCGATTCAGGTGCTACTTGCCGATGATCATCAAATCGTACGTCAATCGTTGCGACTTCTGCTGGAGCGCGAAGGCCTCAAGGTTGTAGGCGAGGCGGCAGACGGTCAAGACGCGGTCACAATCGCGGAGTCGACCCATCCGGACGTCGCAGTACTGGACGTGACCATGCCGGTGCTGAATGGTCTGGATGCGGCGAGGGAGATTCAAAAGGTGTCGCCGCGCACCAAAACCGTGTTTCTGACGGTGCACGACGAAGATCCGTATCTTCTGGACGCTCTCCGCGCGGGGGCCAAAGGCTACGTGGTGAAGACCCACGCTGCGGAAAATCTGATCCAGGCGATTCGGGAAGCCGCGCGTGGGGGAGTGTATCTGAGTCCCGAGGTTTCGCGTGCGGTGGTTCAAGCCTATCAGAACAAAACAGAGCTTTCGCCCGATCCTCTCAGTCCTCGCGAGCGCCAGGTGCTGCAGTTGATCGCCGAGGGAAAAACCACCAAGGAAGTGGCGAGCGTTCTGAACATCAGCGTCAAAACGGCGGAGACGCATCGCACGCACATCATGGAGAAGCTCGATATCCACGAGACTGCGAGCCTGGTGCGCTACGCCATACGGAACGGAATGATCCAGGCCTAGACCACTTGTTGTATTGGTCTCCACGGACCCAGCCCCCGTACCGTAGGCGTCTTCTCCGCAGTTAGCTGTCAGTCGAACGAAAGGACCGAACTCTCCGGCTCGGTACTTTCGGCTTGCACCTCGAATACTCTCAACTTCATCCGCTCTCGCGAGGGAATGAGCTTGTCTCGCCCCAACTGGCTTTCTCGCATCCCGCATTTCCGCGCTATAATCGAATCACTCGACATCTTGTCGATATCGGCGCATTCGCCGAGAAGGAGGTGATCCAGTGAGGTACGGTTTACGTTGATTTAGTAAAGGAGGCGCTTGTGAGGTTGCCGAGCGCCTCTCTCCTTTTGTCCTGCCTGTGGTCAAAATCAGACGTCTCATGCTGCTCAGACGAAAAGTCCGGTTACTGTTTACTACCACCTGCCGGAAGGATTGCGCGCGGCGGGTGAGAGGTGTAGCTTATGGCTCGGCACAACGGCCCAGAATCGAAGTCGCGGCCAATGCCAAAGGGGGATCGCAATTGTTTCACCGCGCCAAAACGTTTACGCGACGATCTATCATTGCTGCGCTCGCATCGGCATTGTTCGTTCCTATCTCTGCAGCTCAGGACTGGCCAGCGTTCAAGCGCCCGGCGCCCACCGCTGGAGACTGGGCTGCCATTGCCAAGTTGCCCGACTTCACTGGCGTCTGGGAAGCGCCACTGGGAGGAGGCGGAACTTCGCTAGTTATTCCACCTGGGGCGGCTAAACAGAATCCACAGAAAACGGCCAGCACATCTAGATTCCCCACCTTTCCGATGCGTCAAAGTTTGCCTCTCACACCGGAATGGGCCGCCAAAGTGGAAGTTTTGAAGGCACACGCTGCACAGGACACTTCTGCCGCAAACTGCCTGCCGCCTGGCATGCCGGGAATCATGGGGCAGCCCTATCCGTATGAGTTCTTGCTTACTCCCGGCCAGGTGACGATCGTAGGCGAGGCCTACATGATCGTTCGTCATATCTACACCGATGGGCGCACGCTTCCTACCGACCCAGATCCGACTTTCTTCGGTACGTCGATCGGTCATTGGGAAGGGCAGACGCTGGTGGCCGAGTCCGTGGGCTTCTCTCCGCAAACGACAATCGAACCGAACGTTCCGCACAGTGGCAAGATGAAAATCATCGAGCGTTTTCAGCTAACCGATCCCGACACCATGAGTATCGAGACGACGGTAACTGATCCGGTGGCGTTGACGCAACCGTACACGACGACCCGAATCTTGAAGCGTCATCGGGAGTGGACGATCGATGAATACATCTGCGAGGAGAACAACCGTAACTCCGTGACCAGCAGCGGCAAAGCTGAGGTGGATACCACACCTCCTCCTCCCCCGGAGCCCGATTCGAAATAGGATCGCTAAAGTTCTTAATACTCGGAGGCCTTTGATGACGCAAGTGAAGGAGAACTTGAAGCACGCGGCGTTCTTCGTAGTCCTGCTGGCAGCAATCATGGTGGCAGCTGGTACGGCAACCGCGCATCACGGATTTGCCGATTACGACATGACGCGTCATGACACCGTGGCGGGCAAAGTGAGAGCTTTCCAATGGACGAATCCTCATACGTGGCTTTGGCTCGACGTGCCCGATGGCAAAGGAGGCGTCATCCTTTATGCCTTTGAAGGAATGAGTCCGAACTACTTGGGTCGCCGCGGATGGACGCGAGAGTCACTGAAAGCAGGCGAGCCGCTCAGCGTCACCTTCTTTCCGTTCAAAGATCCCGCGAAGAAGGGTGGAACCCTCGCCACCGCAGAGAAGCCGAGCGGTGAAGTGCTGAACAACTTCGTGCCATCCAACGCGAGGTGACCCTGACGGTCTCACGTTATCCATCTTCAGCACCTATGAAAGTAAGTGACCGGCTTGGTGCTCGGGCTCTGTGAATCCGAGGTTCAACACGACAGTCACGGCTAGGTGATCCATGCTCTGGGTCGCGTTTGCCATCGCATAAGCGTGGATGATCGACATTTGTGGACAGCACATATTGATTCACGTGTTCCTCGCTGAGATGCGTTTGTCTAGTCTTGGGCGTTTTTTTGTTCAGACTCACGATCGAGGAACAGCGTGACTCGCCGCGATACCGAGGGCCGACTCGACCAGAGAGGATTCGATGACGAAAATTACAGGCGGGCGAAAGCTTAAGATGGGAAGCCGTCGAGCATGACGCCAGCTTATGCCTTTTTTCACTGGCTCACGCAAACGTATATTGGCGCCACGATGCAAGGTAACGCTTATTTGTTCCCCACAGTGGAAGCCCTTCACATCATGGGCAGCGTGGCTCTGGTTGCGTCTACCTCGATCCTAAGCCTGCGGCTCGCGGGACTTTTCTTGAGGGAAATACCTGTTTCGAAGGTCGCAAGTCAGTTTCTGCCGTGGGCTTGGTTGGGCTTTGGATGTCAAGTCGTTACAGGAATCCTTTTGTTTATGTCAGAGGCTACGCAGGCGTACGCAAATGTGATCTTTCAAGTGAAAATGGCGCTCATCGTTTTGGCGGGCATAAACGCTCTCGTTTTTCACCAGACCGTCTATCGGCGGGTGAAGACTTGGGACGCCTCCAATCCGCCTTTTTCGGCCAAGTTTGCCGGATATGCGTCGATCGTTTTATGGTTTGCGGTCATTGCTGCCGGACGGTGGCTTAATAGTTCGATCGCTAATTCGCCAATGCCAATGCCAAAGTAGTGTCAAAGCCGCAAAAATTGCAGGTTGTACAGAAGGTATAGGGATATGCACACATTATATTCACTCTGTTTTTGGCTTGAAAACACTTCGATGGGGAGCTCGATACACAATTCTACGTGGATGTTTCCGTTAATCGAAACGGCTCATCTTTTTGGCGTCGTAATACTGGTAGGTGCTGCTACCGTTTTGGACCTGCGCTTGATGGGCGTGGCTTTCAAAGATTACACGGTGTCGATGGTAGCAGGGCGCTTCCTGCCTTGGATTTGGGCTGGTTTCGTGGTTCAGGTGGTGACCGGAATACTCTTGTTTTCATCCGAAGCGACGAAGATGTACGGCAGCGACGTGTTTCGCGTCAAGATGTTGTTGATCGCTGCTGCGGGACTCAATGCGCTTGTGTTTCACGTCCTTGCGTACAGGAGCGTCGGAACGTGGGAGAAAGATCCCGTAGCTCCGTTGTCGGCTCGTTTTGCAGGGACCTTCTCAATCTTGCTTTGGTTCGGCATCGTTGGTGCAGGACGCTGGATTGCTTACAGTTAGTAGCGGCGAAATGAACTCTCCCGTTGGAGCACGGCACTTCCACGCTCTTCCACACTGACGGCATCCGGATTTCAGAACTGGCGAACACTAGACTCCAAATTGCCGCAGATGGTGATCCAGATGTTTGTACATCAGTATGGCCCACTCATCCGGCGTTAGTCGCCCGAAGAAGCTGTGCGGATTCGTGGCGCACCCCTTTGGCCCGGCCGCGGCGAAGCGGTCAATCAATCCGCACAACCGCTCTCGTTCTCTGCCCAAGTCACGTTCATCCTGCACCACAAGGTCCTTCGCCGTGCCCGAATTCCGGCGCATCGGTGCGTCGTTCCCAAGCACCATCGGCTTCACTATTCGCCCAATCATCCTACCGAAAAACATCCGCGGTGGAATCCTATCTCCTACTGCCCACTCCATCGCCAGAGAGCAATGTGCCAGCGCCTGCGCCGGGCTCATCTTGCCCCACAGCCGCTCGCTATCCGAACTCAGCTGTGCCACGCGCTCTTTCACTTCTTTCACTCTCTCCGCTTCAAAGAGGTTTTTCACGCGTTACTCCATGCTCGACTGCAGTTGGGCCTCGTTTTGACCAGTGCCTTTCTAGGTCTGGCGGCGAGCTGCAAAGTGCAGAACGCCGAGCTCTGAAGATATAGATCATCGTGTAAGGGAAGCCGCATCTGCATACCTGACGGCCCTATCGAATAAGTGAAAGTTGGTGCCTGTGTACTTCGTCCGAAGGCCTTGAAAACGAACTCTCAAAGAAGTGGCGCGCCCGGAGGGATTCGAACCCCCGACCTTGTGCTCCGGAGGCACACGCTCTATCCATCTGAGCTACGGGCGCGCATTGCGCGTTTCGTCGCGAGGTTGGCGACGAATGCGACGTTTCGATCTTACCTTGCCTTCCGCGGCGTAGCAAAACAATCCCGGTGAATCCGCGATACGCGCCGTATTCCGCGAGCCATGTTCCGCGTGCTGTTGAATCTTGCGAGAATTGCAGCCGGAAGTGAGGCTCTGCGGCGAGTGGATGGTATAATTCCGCCTCCCGAATGCCATGCATGAACCGTTGACGCAGTGGATCGATCTTCTCTGGACGCGCGGCCTGCGCGTTCTGATTATTTTCATCGTCGCGATCATTTTCATTCGCGTCCTCAAGGTACTGACCACGCGGCTGGTGAAGCGCGCCAAGGGCCAGACGCGCGTGGCGCACATGCGCGAGCAGCAGACGCAAACTGTCGCCGGGGTGCTGTACAGCCTGGGCGTTCTGTTGATCGCGGCCGTGGCCATCTTGATGGCGCTGCCCGAATTTGGATTCAACGTCACTCCAGTGGCGGCCGCCGCCGCCGTTTTCAGCTTGGCCTTTGGCTTCGGCGCGCAAAACCTGGTGCGAGATCTGATCAACGGATTTTTCATCGTGTTGGAGGATCAATACGCCGTGGGCGACGTGATCCAGGTGAACAACGAAACGGGACGAGTGGAATACTTCACGATTCGACGAACCGTGGTGCGAAATCCGCACGGCGCGATCGTCACGATTCCCAATTCGCTGATCGGGCAGGTGTCCAACCTGAGCCGCGACTGGTCGCAGGTGTTCGTTGACGTCACGGTGCCCTCGGATGAATTGGTGGGGCGAGCGCTGACGCTGCTCGAGAAAATCGTGGGCGATTTTCGCGCCGATGCGCAGTGGTCTGCTGCTCTGGTGGACGGCCCGCGCGTTCTCGGCGTTGAATCTCTTTCGCTCGATGGCACGGTGGTGCGCCTGCAAGTGAAGACCGCCCTCAACCGCCAGGACGATGTGGCCCGCGAGCTACGCCGGCGGATCAAGCTCGGCTTCGAAGAGTCGCGCATACCGCTGCGCCAGGCACACAAAGTTGAACTCCAAGGCCAGGTAATTCCGCCCGCGGCTGCTAGCTGACCGCAAGGCGCGTTCGCGCACCGCACGATCTTGGTTTCATAATCCACAAGGAGGAACAGATGGGGGAAGTGACGCACCAGCAGGTCGATCTGATGCTCAAGCTTTACGAGATTCGCCGCGAGCCGGTGTTGCGCGAAGCGCGCACTTGGTATGTGGCGAATTTCCGCCCGTCGTCTGCGGAGGACGTGGCGCGGATCGCGCCGCCAGGCAGTAAAGAAAACGCGTTTCAACGCCAGGTAGTCAGCTATTGGGATATGGCGGCGAATATCGTGAACCGCGGTCTGATCGACGAGGAATTTTTCTTGGAAACCAGCGGCGAGCAGTGGGTGGTGTGGGAACGGATACGGCCCGTCATTGCTGCCATGCGCGCTGCTTATAAGAATCCGCACCTGTTCGAAAATCTCGAAAAGCACGTACAACATTTCGAAGCTTGGCGGGAACGCCGGTCGCCCGGAATGTCCGAAGCGGTGCGCAAAATGATGACTGCGGCACCGGCGAAAGCGAAGGGCGCAAAGAAAAAATAGGCGTCGCTAAGCGGAATGAAGCGCGGCAATCGCCTGCTGCACCCTGGCGCGGGTCAGCGGTCCCTGCCGCACGCGTGCGCCGGTCGCGTCGAAAATCGCGTTGTTGATCGCCGCTGCCGTGGGACGGCTCGATGGTTCGCCCGCCCCGCTCGGCGCAATCTCGGGGTGATCGATCAGGATCACCTCCACGCGTTCCGGCACGTCCGATGCTCTCGCCACCTGATAGCTGTTCCAGTCCACGCTGGTCACGTGGCTCTGATCGAAGGTTACCTCTTCCTTCAGACTGCGTCCGAGTGACTGGATCAGGTTGGCTGCGACTGTTCCGCGCAATGCGCCGGGATTGACGATGAGCCCGCAATCGTGAGCGCACACCAGCCGTTTCACGCGCACGATTCCCGTGCTGCGATTCACCTCGACTTCCGCAATTGTGGCCACGCGGGTTCCGCCGCGCAGTCCGACGGCTACGCCGCGGCCCACCGAGACCTCCGCGGTCGTTTTCTGCGGCGATGGCCTCTTTTTCCAGCCGTATTGTTCAGCCGCTTTGGTGAGCGCCGTTTTCATGCGGTCGTCGTCGAGATATTTCATGCGGAAATCGATCGGATCGGCGCCGGCTGCGGCTGCCAGCTCATCGATGAATGACTCAGCGGCAAACGTCGTCGCCGGACCTTCCGGGTCGCGTAGGTGCGTGGTGCGCATCGGCGATGACGACGCCAAAAATCCTGGCACCACGTGCCCGTCCGCATGGACGTTCGGGAACGTATAAGCCGCGCACTCCGAGCCCCATTGTGCGAATTCATCGAAGCCCGACGTGTTGGGAACTCCCGTCAGTTGCCCACCCAGAAAATTTCCAGCCGTCGACGGCAAGGGATTGATCTCGCTGCCGGAGAAGGCGTGCGAAGTGAACCGCATCGCCGTCACTTCGCCGTTCGCATCAAGCCCCGCGGCCAGATCGCAGACCACGGCCGGGCCTTTCGCGCCCCAGGCCGTCATATCCGCGCGCGACCATTGCACACGCACAGGTTTCCCCACCGCCTGCGAAAGCAGCACGGCATCGGCAGCGGCGTCTTCGAATCCGGGACGTCCGTACGAACCGGCATCCTCGACCCAGATCACGCGAACTTTGTCCGGGGAAACGTGCAGCAATTCCGCGAACCCCTGCTGCAGCGCGTGCGGTTTTTGCCCGCCAGACCAGATCGTCGTCACGCCATCCGTATGCACATCGGCCACCGCGCAGCCGGGGCCCATTGTTGCGTGCGACTGGAATGGCCAGTCGTATGTCGCCTCCACTTTTTTCGCCGCGCTGGCGATTGCGCCATCCGCATCGCCTTTGTTCAGCTTGCTGTCGCGGCTGGCTTTGGGCGTGGCGGTTCGCATGTAATCGTAGATTGTTCCCTGCGGCGGAAAAGTCGGTTCCGCGGCGCTCCATGTCACTTTCAACATCTGCGCCGACCGCATCGCTGCCCATTCGGTTTCAGCCACGACGCCGACGAAGTTTCCATTCACCACCGTTTTCACGTAACCAGGGATCGCCTTCACCGACTCTTCGTCCACGCTCACGAATTTGGCCCCGGCGCTCTCCGGCCGGACCACGCGGCCGTGCAGCATTCCCGGCACACGTACGTCGGTGACGTACTGCCACTTGCCGAGGATTTTCGGCGCCATGTCCACGCGGGGAAGCGGCTTTCCGACCACCGTGTAATCGGCAGGATCTTTCGGCTTTCCAGTTCCTTCCACGTTGAGTCCGAATCCTCGGCCCGAAACCTGCAGCGCGTCGTTTAAGTCGCCGTCGCCGGCCAATTCTCCATACGAGACGCGTTTCGACCGGTCGCTTCGCACGCTGACGATTCCGTCACGGACCTGAAGGTCCTCGACGGGTGCCCCGAGCTTCTGCGAGGCGAGTTGCAGCAGCAAGGCGTGCGCTGTGGCCGCCACGTTGCGCAGCGGCTTTGCGCCCATCATGATCGAGGTGCTTCCGCCCACCCCACCCTGGTCCGTGGTCAGCGACGTATCGCCCATCACGAAGCTGACGCGACCCGGCGCGACGTTCAGTTCCTCCGCCACGATCTGCGCGAACCCCGTCTCGACGCCCATTCCAATTTCCACCTTGCCGGTAAACACGCGAATCGCTCCGTCCTTTTCGATTCGCATCCAGGCATCCAACCGAGCCGGCGATGGAGTTTGAACAGTGTCGCCAAGAGCAGCCGCGAAGACTCGCGGCAGAATCGACGCGTCGGCCAAGCTGAAACCAATCAGCAACCCGCCGGCCGTTTGAACGAATTCTCTTCGTGACAATGCGGTTTTGGGAGCCATGTTCTTATGCGCTCCTCTTCGTGGATTCGGCGGCGCGACGCACAGCATTAAAGATCCCCACGTGGCTGCCGCACCGGCAGACAAGACTCTCGAATGAGCGTCTCATTTCCGCTTCGGTCGGATGCGGGTTCTTTTCAAGCAGGGCCTTCGCCGTCATCACCCAACCGTTCAGGCAATACCCGCACTGGAAAGCTTGTTCTTCGATGAATGCCTGCTGCACCGGATCGATTGATTGATCGGTCGACAATCCTTCGAGCGTAATCACTTCTTTGCTGCCGATGGATCTGATCGGCAGCCGACACGACCGCACCGCATTGCCGTCCAGCAAGACCGTACACGCTCCGCATTGCCCCAATCCGCAGCCAAAGCGGGGATTGTTCATCGCGAGATCGTCGCGAAGCACATAGAGCAGCGGGCATTCCGGATCTGCATCCACCTCGTGCGCTTTACCGTTTACCTTTAGCGTCGTGCGAGCCATTCGCACCTCGTCTGTTCCGTTCGATTTCTGCTCGGGTAGTCTACTCCCGCTGGTTGTGCGGTTAAAGTTTGAATTCACTCGTGATCCGCAAGCCCAACGGCGTGTGCTCTTTCCATTGAAGGGGCTTTGAGTATACTGTGTGGCGCCTAAGGCGCACTGCATGGGTCCGCCGCGCATCACATTTCGGCCCGGGCGGGCGAAGGACCATAGATGGGCAAGATGCATCTCTCTCTGGCGTGCTCCAATTACGATCGCACCCGCGCCCTATTCGACGGCCGCGTGGCCCCAGAAGGAATCGAACTGAACTGCCTCGATCTGCCAGTCGAGGAAACTTTCTTCCGCATGTTGCGCCACCACGAATTCGACGTGGCGGAGATGTCGCTTTCGTCTTACGCGCTCTCGCTCTTCGCCGAAAATCCGCCCTTTATCGCGATTCCGATTTTCCCGTCGCGCTTCTTCCGCCATTCCTGCGTTTTCGTCAATGCTGCCAGCGGAATCCGCGAGCCGAAAGACTTGATCGGAAAGCGCGTCGGCACGCCGGAATTTCAGATGACCGCTGGCGTCTGGATGCGCGGAATTCTGAGCGACGACTACCAGGTACCCGTCGCCAGCGTCACCTATCTTCGCGGCGGCGAAGAACAGCCGGGCCGCCTGGAGAAAATCGCCGTTTCGCCGCCGCCGGAAATACGCCTCGAATCGATTCCAGAGACGAAGACGCTATCCGCGATGCTCGAATCAGGCGAAATCGACGCGCTCTATACCGCTCGCGCCCCGTCCAGCTTCGAAAACGGCTCCGGCAAGGTGCGCCGCCTGTTTGAAAATTACCAGGCCGTCGAGCAGCAATACTATTCGCGCACGAAGATATTCCCGATCATGCACGTGATCGTGATTCGCCGCCTACTCTACGAAAAATCGCCATGGATTGCGCAGTCGCTCTACAAGGCTTTTTCACGGGCTCACAACCTTGCTTATAAGGATCTGTACGATAGCGGCGCGCTCTCTTGCATGCTCCCTTGGCTGGTGCGTCATGCAGAGGAAACTCGCGCGCTGATGGGCCCGGATTTCTGGCCGTGCGGTCTTGAGCGGAACGCGCACACGCTCGATACATTTCTCCGCTACTCGTTCGAGCAGGGCTTGTCAAAACGCCGCCTGAAACCCGAGGAATTGTTCGCTCGCGAATCGCTTGAATCGTACAAAGTCTGAATCGCCGGCCGCTTCGCGCCGCTAAAGGAGCTTGTCCTGGCACCGGAGAGCAACGCGAGCGCGCAGCCCTGGTGGACGCTGACACGCGGGGATGTGGACGCGACCATCGCGCAAGTCGGTTGCATCATCGCGCAGATGTTCATTCCGGTCCTTCTGCTCGTCCCGGTTGGCGTTTCTCTTCGCTTCAGTCTCGAACATTTCATACCCGGTTTTGCGTCGGGCTTCTTGATCGGTTCGGCCGGTCTTGTGATTTTGGGAGCCCGCCTAGGCCGCCGCGAGCACCGCCGCGACGTCACCGCGCACGCCTACGGAAATAACGTCCCAGCGATTCTCGCCTACACGCTGGGCATTTTCCTTCCTGTTTATCTCGACTCGCACGATGCATATCACGCCTGGCAGATCGGCGCCGCGGCGGTCGTGTGGACCGGAATCATCAAGCTGATTGCCGCTCCATTTGCGGGCGCCTTCCGCCGGCTCATTCCGGTTCCCGCGTCGATGACGGTCTTCGGCGCCGCCATGTACAGTTATCTCGCGCTGATCCTATTGCAACGCATTTTCGACCAGCCGCTCGTGGGAATCGCGGCCATCGCGATTGTGGGCATGGCAATTTTTGCGGGCGTGCCGATCACTCGCTGGAGGATTCCGCCATTCCTCGCCGCGTGGATTGTTCCGCTGATCCTCGGCGCGCTTGTGGGTTACGTGCGCCCCGCCTGGCATGGTGTTTCGCTGGTGCTTCCCTTTGTTCCGGTCGCAGGTCCGTTGCATGCCATGATTCTGGCGGTGCCGTATCTTTCGGTGATCGCTCCGGTTTCCGTCTACCACATCTTGCAGGATATCGCCGCGGTCGAGGGTGCCGCTGCCGCGGGCGACAATTACGACGCGCGCAGCGTCGTCGCGTGCGATGCCGTCGGAACTTTGCTCTGCGGTGCTGCGGGCTGCATCGTCTCGCCGGTAATCTACGCGCTGCATCCTCCCTACAGAGCCCTCGGCGCACGCATCGGATTTGCCTTTTGGACGCCGGTAATTTTTCTCGCCGTTGTCATGAGCGGTTTGATTTCCTTCATCGCCGGACTGTTTCCTTGGCCGATTCTCGCGGCGATGATCGCCTACGTTTCGGTTGGCGTCGGCACGGCCACGCTGCGGCGCGTCGATCGAAAATACTTGAGCGCCGTGCTGCTGGGATTTGTGTTGCCTGCGGGAGCGGTTGTAGCCGCCGCTGTCAATTCCGCGGTCCCGGCGCTTGGGCTTTCGACGGCTAGCCCGGCGGCACAAGCCGCGCTTGGCCGGTCGATTTACTGGTCGTCGGTGCAAGGACTCGGCAACGGCTTTCTGTTTCTGGTCCTTGTGGTGGCCGCTGTAATTACCGAAGCGATCGACAGAAATTTCGGCCGCGCCGCGCTGTGGTGCCTGCTCGCCTGCGCCTTCTCGTGGATTGGGCTGATGCACTCGGCTGTGCTGCGATGGAGGGCGGAGCCAATGTATGCCGCGGGATGGCTAGTGGCCGCGGCGATCGCGTACTCCGCGCGATGGTGGGGCGCACAAGCCGACCAAGACAAACCCGAAACCGCCGGCTGAACGACCTTCGGCACCTCAGCCTGCTGCCAGTTCATCCAGGACGGTCGCCGCTTTCGTCAAATTATCAACGCCGAAAACGAGCAGAACCTGCATCGAATTAGGCTCGATTCCGCAGTAGGAGTAGTCGATATTGATATGATTCTCGCCTAGACGTGAAGCTGCGCGCCCCAGTTCACCGGGTCTATGCGCAACCCTCGCGATTGCGACATCCGTCACCTCAAAAATCATACGAAGCTCGCCTAGCACCTCCCTGGCGGTGGCCACATCGTCTGCCAGGAAGCGCGTCAGGCTTTCGCCTTCCTCGACGTACGATTGAAAAGCCAGCATGTTCACTCCACGTGCGGCAAGTGCGTGGAAGCACTTCCCAAGAGCGCCCGGCTTGTCTTCAATTGTTACCGTGAATTCCTTGGCCTTCGCCATGCGGATCACATCCCTTCCTACCCAGAACCCGGATGATAGCCGAGAAAGCGGCGTCCGATCACGACCGACTGTAGGATTTTGTGCGGCTCAAGAAGCATGCGCGATTACTGCAATTCGTTGGAGGCGCGGGTGAGAATCGAACTCACGCATAAAGGTTTTGCAGACCTCTCCCTTACCACTTGGGTACCGCGCCTTGGAAGCACAGTATAACCAAACTGCGCCGACGTTCCAGCGCGCGCCGTCCTGGCCAGCAGAAGATGAATGGGTCCGCGCGCGGCAAGCGAAGCCGACGGTTATTAAGGACGAGGCCCTTTTCCGCGACTGCAGACCCGATACAGCGAGTGATTGAATGTAGTCGGCGTTCAGATTGGTTACGTTTCTACCCCGCCAAACGCAATTGGGAAATCGACAATCAGTGTCAGTGTCTGTAAGTCGCTGATAGAGCTTAGATTAGCGCCACATTCGGCTGGCTTAATACATGCACCAATGGAGCACCGAAGGACCTAGCCCAAACAGCTTCGACCGATTGAGGGTGTGAGCGTGACCAATCAGCAAGCAGAACGTTGGAAACAGTGCGCTGGCGAACGCGGCTTCTCGATGATCGAAATGGTCGTCGTGATTGCGGTGATGGCGACCGTTATGGCCATCGCGATATTGGGCTTCATGCCTTCGTTGCAATCCGCACGCGCCGATAACGCGATGCGCGAAGTGCTGGATCAGCTGCGCCAAGCGCGAGAGTACTCGATCACCAATCGACGGTACGTGCAGATCTCGTTTCCCGTTGCTGTAATAAACGGAGTGACGCAGTACCAGGTGCAAATGACGGAGAGAAACGATTTGACCGCGGGCGCGGGCACGGTGAATCCGGTCTTGAGCACGGTGCCAATTGAAGCGCCGATCCAGTTTTATTTGACGCCGCTTCTTCCCGATACTCCGGACGCTTTCGGAAACGCGAACGCCATTGATTTCGGAGGTGTGGCGGGTGGACCGCCGGCAGGCATGCTGTTTCAAAGCGACGGAGAACTGGTAAGCGCCGCGACGTACTTGCCGATCAACGGCTCGGTGTTTCTGGGATATCCGGGGAATACATCGCAAGCGCGAGCTGTCACTGTGCTGGGCACGACGGGACGAGTAAGAGGCTGGAGAGCGCCGAGTGTCAACGGATGGGTGCAGTTTTGAAGGAGCAAGCATGATGGTGCGCCGAAAAGTACGAAACGCCAATGCGGGATTCAGCCTGCTCGAAACGATGATCGCCCTGGTGGTGCTGGGCGTCGGCGTCCTGGGACTCGCCGGGATGCTGGCGAATGCTCTGACCTACATGCAAGGGTCGCAGGAAACATTTATTGCCCAGCAGCAAGCCGAAGAAGCCGCAGAAGCAATATTCACCGCGAAGTATACGAATGCAGCGAACTGGGCGGCGATCTCGAACAATACAGGCGCTAACCCAGCGGGCCTGTTTTTAACTGGTCCACAACCGATTCTGCAACCTGGACCGGACGGCTTGGTGGGATCCGTCAACGATACAGGCGCGCTACCAGAATATGTGGTTCTTCCCGGAGCCGACGGAAAACTGGGCACGGCGGACGACGTCAAGGTTCCACTGAGCACCTTCACGAGGACGATCAATATCCAAAATGTCGCGGGTAACTCGAACCTGAGATCGGTCCAGATTACGGTGAACTACACGGTCGGCAACCAACCGCGAACGTACAACCTGCAAACGTTCATTTCGGCCTACAACTAGGCAGCGCGAGGAGCGAGGGATGAAGCGCGA
This sequence comes from Candidatus Acidiferrales bacterium, assembly GCA_030037435.1. Taxonomy (GTDB): domain Bacteria; phylum Acidobacteriota; class Terriglobia; order Acidiferrales; family UBA7541; genus Palsa-295. The sequence goes on from JASHRI010000252.1 coordinate 22,990, forward strand.
AAACGGATTCACGATGGTGGAAACGCTGGTCGCGACAGCGATCCTGCTGATCGTCGTTGCGGCGGCCACAAGCGCGCTGGTGCAAGCGCAGCATGTGACCGACGGTGTGGCTCTTGAGGCCAATACACAGGAAAATTTGCGCGCCGCGATGCATTTCATGGTGCGAGATCTGATGCAAGCGGGAGAAGGAATTCCCCAAGGCGGCGTCAGCATCCCGGTTAACGGTGCGGGAACATCGCTGATCAATCGTCCCGGCACCGGAGGTACGTTTCTAACCTCATACACGGTGCTGCCGCAAGTGACGCCGGGTTCCGTTCTGGGTCAAGACGCATTGACCATGAACCCAAGGACGGGCGCGGTCCTAGATGGCGGGCTGAAGACCGACGTTATCACCGTTTTGTATGCGGACAACACGCTTGTTTCGAGCGCGGATTGCCCATCTGGGGCCACCAGCGAATGCCCACTCAATAGCCTGCCGGTCTACGTGATCAATACGGCGCCGACCCCGAGCTGCGCGGCAGGGTCGATCCAGGCCACAGGACTTACGGTCACGTTCGATCCGACGTGTTTCACCATGCCGGGCGGGCCCATCCCGATTCAGGTGGGGAACCTGATGATGTTTCAGAACAGCAATGGAACAGCGTTGGAGTACGTAACGGGCGTGTCCGGCCAAACAATTACGTTCGGCGCGGGCGATCCAGCCGGTTTGAATCAAACAGGCTTCACAAGCGGGACTGCGAGCCAGATCAGCGTTGGGTCGGTTCCGACCACGATCTCGCGGGTCTGGATGGTCACGTACTACATCGACGACACGACTCAAACGAACCCGCAATTGGTGCGCCAGGTGAACTATCCGAATTATCCAAGCGCAGTGGCCGCGGTGAACCCGCCGCAGCCGATCGCAGATGCGATGGAGAATCTCACGTTCAGCTATAACGTGACCACTGCCACCCCGGGCAACTATGCCCCAGAAGGCCCCGGGAACGCACCGCAGCCGATCCTGCCCGATACGCCGTTCAACATCACCGCTGTGAATGTGGCAATCGAGGGAAGATCGGAATATCCGTACAAAGGCGGCTCGAGCCCGACCTATTTCGAAAACGATTTAGGAACGCAGGTAAGTATCCGAAGCCTGGAGTTTATCAATCAATTCCCCACTGCGCCGTGAGGAGCGCTGGCCCGCGGAGAATTTCCACAAGGAGAGCCGGTCGTGAAAAGCAAACGCGAAGACGGAGTCGCACTGATTACAGCGCTGCTGGTCTTGTTTCTGGTGTCCGCGCTGGTGGTCGGAATGTCGTGGATGGTGATGTCTGACCAGCGGCTGGGCGGAAACGATCGGGACCGCGAGAGTGCTTTCTACGGGGCTGAAGCTGGCATGGAGACGATGACGGCCGCGATGGGCAACGATTTTGGAGTTCAGGGCTCGCTGACGGCTGCCGATATCACGGCCATCGAAGCCGCTCCCCCCTCAATTCCGGGCATCACTTTTCAAAATGCGCTAGGGCAATCGACGTATCAACTCGTTGGTAACGGCTCGCCAGAGAGTGGCACGATTCTTCCTCCGAGCCCCTATGCAGGCATGAACGGATTGATCACGCCCTATGAACTGACTGTGGCTGCGCAAACTGTAGATGGTTCCGAAGTGAAGCTGCAGCGATCGGTGCAGGTGGTCGCCATCCCCGTGTTCCAATTCGGAATCTTCTCGCAGACCGACCTTTCCTTCTTCGCGGGGCCATCATTTGACTTTGGCGGCCGCGTCCACACGAATGGCAATTTGTGGCTCGCGGCGAATGAGGGGCCACTCTTCATGCGCGACAAGGTCACAGTGGTGGGCCAGGTGATTCGTACGAATCTGGAAAATGGCACCCAGACCAGCACGAGCACGTCGGGGTCCTATGGCGGCGTTGTGACGATTGCCACACCAGCACCCCAGCCCCCGCCCGCGGCCGAACCCGCGAGTCCCTATACAAACTCACAATGGCGTGCGCTGGCGCAGAACGAGGGCAGTGTCTCGGGAAATAGTGTGTACGGCGCTATCAGCACCACCGCGAACAATCCGACGTGGACGAACACAGTTCTGCCCGCATATCACGGCATGCTGCAAAATGGCGTGCAGCCGCTGAATTTGGTTGGGACGGCTCTAAGCGGGCTCCAATCACCCGTCAACCTGATCCGGCGGCCTCTGGTGAACGAGGAGACGGGCAACCCGGCTCAATTCGCTCAGCGGGACTTCGGAAGTCCGAATCTCAGCTTGCGCATCCTGCTCGACGATTACCCGGCGGGCAGCGGCGGACCGAACAGCGCCGCCGCCTGCCACAATTCGGACATGATGACTCTCAACGACGGTGTGAGCTCGGGCGATCCACTCGATCTGGCGACGCTCACCACTGAGCCTGCCTGGTGGACGGGATCGACGGAGACCTTTTATCCATTGCCGACCGCTTATGACACCGGATCGTACAACAAAGCCTATGGATATTGGATTCAGAACGGAGATCCCATCATTACCGGCTGTCTTAAGATTGAATATCAAAACACAGCCGGAGCTTGGACTGACGTGACGGAAGAAATTATGAAGGAAGGGTTTATCGGCAGAAACATTTATCCGGAGCCTGCCTGCTCTGGTAAGAGTTGCACTCAGCCGATGCCGACGAACACCGGCGCAATTCAGGTTCTTCCCGCGACTGGCACCGTCATCAGTCCCAGCACCTGCTCCGACCCAAATCCCAACGCCATCGTTCGCTTCGCACAGGTGCGGGATGATCCCTCGAATTGGACTTCCGCAAACCACTGCGGCGCGTCGCCGTGGACACAAAACGGCTACGATTACTGGCCGATGGCGCTCTACGATACTCGCGAGGCAATTAATCGTGACGTCGGATTAAGTACGAACAGCGACGGCAATCCATCCATAACCGCGGCAGGCGTCATGTATTACGTGGAACTGGACGTGAACAATCTGGCTCGCTGGTTCACGAATACGATCGGAACGAGCGGTTCCTTGGCGACCAATGTCGGCGGATATTCCGTCTACTTTTCAGATCGCCGCGGAAACCAGGTCGATCCCAGCACTGGCTTCGGCGTCAAGGTCGGCGCCTATGGGTTCAACGATATGGTGAATCCAAGCGATCTAACGAATGGCTGCCCGAACGGCGTCCTCGACCAGCCCGGTGAGGACCTGGAAGGCGATGGCATTTATCGCAATTACGGCGCCGTGCCCCTGACTCCGGCGGCACAAAGCGCTCTGGGCACTTCGAACCTCCAGGTCTGGAATATGCTCTCGACGACAGGCCTCGGAACGAACCTGAGCAACGTCCTCACCACGGCGTCCGGCTATTGCACCTACAACGTCGGCGGCAAAGCTCCGGGACCGAACTACGTCTACGTGCACACACAAGAGGCACGCGTAAATCCACCGATGTTCTTCCGTCGCGCCTTGAAATTGGTGGACGGCACCTCATTTACTCTTGGGACTTCGTGCTTTGGCGGGTCTCCGAATCCTCCTTGCGGCCTGACCATCGCTTCCGAGAATCCCGTGTACATTCAGGGAGACTACAACGCGCCCAACAATGGAACGTTTAGCCCGGCCGGAGTAGCTTCGTCGGTTGTGGCTGACGCCGTAACCCTGTTGTCGGACAACTGGAACGACATAAACTCGTTCATTTCGCCGTACGACCCCACCAGTCGGCCGCGAGCAACAACGGCCTATCGCGTGGCCATCATCTCCGGCAAGGGCATTCCTTTCCCGATCGGCAGTATCTCGAACTCCGGTCCCGATTTCGGAACGGACGGCGGATTGCACAATTTCCTCCGCTATCTGGAAGGCAACGGAGGCACTCTTTACTACGAAGGCTCGCTGGTGAGCTTCTATTACAACCGGCAGGCCATCGGGCTGTACAAGTGCTGCAATACGGTGTACGGCGCGCCCGCCCGCACGTATTCGTTTGATTCAAACTTCTCGAATGGGCCGCAATGGCTTCCGCCAATTACGCCCCAATTGCGGTCCATCAATACGATCGGCTTCTCGCAGGATCTTTTGCCGACGCAATAGACGTTTTCTCACCCCGCAACACCCCTGGCGGCTCCCGTACACCCCCGGGAGCCGCCTTCTTTTTCTCGTCGACCCTCAAGGAACGTTCGGGCGAATTCGCGGATTGAAATTCGTGTCGACCGATGGCACGGTGCACTGCGGCGCCGAATCAAGAGTGCAGAGACCGTCGAATGCGTCGCTGAAATCGCTGGGCGAAGCGAGCCCGACGAGCGGCTCCGCGTAGACTTCATAACTATGTCCCACCGGCAAGCGCTCGATATCGAACGAGCCGTCGAACGTCAGCACTGGATTCGACGAGCTGCAGCTCCAACCCGCAAACGCCCCGGCGATCACGGCGCCAGTATCTTCATCAACGGCCACGACATGCGCGCCAAAAATTCCAGTAACGGATGCACCGGGTGAAGGGAGAGGCAGCGCAGCAAGGGCGAAAGAATTGGCGGGTACAACGCGCCCTTCGATGGCTCCGATATTCACTGTGTCGTTTGGGTCGGGATAGAGCCAGCGGATCCCGGCGCGATCATCATCAGACAGCGGCCCATCGGGAGCCTGCGCGGTCGGCCGCTCGCCCAGAAATTGACCGGGCGGCGGCGCGAACGGAAACATCATCGCGCGCCAGATGGCCGAATGATCGAGACCGAACCAGTGGCCGAGTTCATGTGTGAGCAACGACTCAAGATCGTACGCGCCTTGGCCCTGTGACGTAGAGAGCGCGCCGGGCGTGGCAAACGAAGCTTGCCCATCGTTACGAAACAGCGTGTCCGCATCGAGAATTTGGCCGGCAAATGCGGCTGGTAATCCGGAGCCCACGGATGCACCCGGCGCATTTGCCGTGATCACGCGCGTGAAAGCCAGCACGCCGCTGGTGAATCCCATGCTCGACTGGTTGAAGCAGATGGTGTTGAGGCCGTCGATGTTGTTTTCTGCGTCGTTGGTGCATGCGTTCGCGGATGCGATGGTTGCAAGCGGCGCGATCATGCCGGGGTAATTCGTAGCATTGAAGGTTGTGCCGGTAACGCCGGTCCAAGCGCCGAATGAATCGGAAATTGCCTGTGAGATTTCGGTTAGTTGCGCCGCACTGTTTTGCGCTGCCACGGTGAGCAACGTCGTAGGCGCGAGCGGCAGCGACGTGCTCCACCTTCGATTGAGCGGCGAAGCGAGCGAAAGATTCCAGCGATCGAGCGCCGGGCATCCTCCGCCGATGGGGATAGTGGTATCCGCCAGGTAACCATCGGCCGGGGGCGTGGCGAGCGTCGAGAACAGAAACAAAATAGCTGCGGCAATCGTCGCGAGGCGCTTCATGGTTTCCTCCCTGGAGATGTATTCAGCAATGCGGCATCCACCTGCGCTCGCAGCGCGTCGAGCGGCAGATTACGCGCACCCGCCGTCTGAAACCTGCGTGTCGTTGGATCGAATGTGGCGAACGACGCGGTGTCCTGCGTGACGGTCTCGCGGCCCGCAACAGAATCGCGATGGATGCGGAAGGTGCCCTGCTGCCAGCTGACCACGGAAAAATCGCCGCGAGGCGTGGGCTCGAGAAACAGGATCACCTCTTCGCCCGGCCGGAAGTGCGGAATGCCGGAGATATTCGACGTGATGTCTCCCACGCTCCCCCCCAGCAGCCTGACGGTGATTTCCTGCGGCGCCGCTCCCTTCCAAGTCTCCTCTACGGCGAACGACGTGAACGTCCAGATATCGCCTGTGTCCCAGCTGGTGGCATTTCCCAGGCAGCGCGCACGCACGATCAGTGGCGCGGTTCGCGACATCTTGGCGATCGACATTTGCATTAGCGCGGTCGCGCGCGCGACCGGCGCTAATGTAATCAGCCACGTCACGCAGAGAATGGCCGAAGCTAGAACCGAAAAGCGTATATTGCGAATTCTCATTGCACCTCCAACATGCCGCTCACCACTGCACGGTCATTGTTGAGCGTGGTGATAAAGAGCGTGCGCAAGCCCGGCAGAGTCGCGCTTGAAATTTGTAGGTCGAGTTCAATCGTTCCCGGGAATAGGCCGGTGATGGACGAAGCGGTCACGCCGATATCCGAACCATTCGGCGCGCCTGCGGGCCCGGTGAACGAATACGTGAAAGTAGGATCGAGATTGTCGCCGAAGATACAGAGGCTGACCGTAGACGTGCCGGACGAGGGCCGCGTGATCGTGAGCGGCGAACCCTGGTCGCCGCAATTGTCTCCGCCCGTAAGTAGGCCAATTGAGTCCACGCTGATCGGCGAAGACGCCGCCTCGGTGGTAGGCTCGACAACCACGATATTTTTCGACGCAGCCACGGGCGCCGCCGAACTGAGAGCAATCGTGTCCACAGAAATGTCGAATGGCACGATCACAAATGGCACGGGATTCGAGAACACCGCCGGATTGCCGGGGTTTTCCACCTGCACGGTGAGCGTAGCGGCCGATTGGACGTCTGAGGGGTTGATTGCCGTAACGCACTCGTTAGCCGTGGAGCAAGTCGTGGTACGCGGCACTCCATTCACCAGAATCGACGATGCCGTGCTTCCACTTCCCTCGATGAAATTCATGCCCTGAACGGCCAGCGGAAAACCTTCCACCGCGCCGGCCATGACGCTCGATGGCAACAGCACTTCAATCGCCGGCCCGTTGGTCAGCACTATGGTCGCAGCGGCGGATTGCGTCGGATCGGCCTGGCTTGTGGCGAGCAGGGAGATTGCGTTAGGAGAAGGTGCCGAGGATGGCGCGACGTAAAGACCGCTCGCTGTCACCGAGCCGCATGCGGTGCCCGCGCATCCCTGGCCCGTCACCGCGCTCGAAACACTCCAGGTGACGCCGCCATTTTCTGCACCGCTGACCGCGGCAACAAACTGCATGCTCGCCGACGGCGCTAGAAAGACGTAGGGCGGCGAGACGGTGATCGCCGCAGAGCCAGATGAGTTGGCGATAAGAATTGTCGCCGAGCCACTTTGCGATGGGTCGGCACTACTCGTTGCCGTCAGTGCCACAGGATTGATCGGCGGCGTCGCTGACGGCGCGAGGTAGTCCACGCTGCCAGTTGAGGATCCCACCGGCGCCACGCAGGGATTTGTGCCCGACTGGCAAATTTGCCCCAGCGTTGAATTGCCGTTGGGCACGCCATTCACCTGCCAGCTGACTCTGGCGTCGGTCGTGTTTGTCACGCTTGCCGCAAACGACTCTCGTTGGCCCGGCGACAGCGTGGCAGCCGAGGGAACTACGCTGATCGTGACGTCGCTGACGACGGTGATCGTCGCAGACGCCGTCGCGGCGCTGCCTGACGGCGGGGTTGCCATGGCTTGCACCGTTACGGGATTCGCCGTGGGCAAATCGACAGGTGCTGTATAGGTGGCCGAGTCTGCGCCGTTGGCCGCAATTGTGCCAACGGTTGAATTGCCGCCCGCGATTCCGTTCACGTCCCACGCGACCGTCGCCCCAGCAGCCATGCAAAATGACGCGGTAAACGACTGCGTCTGGCCCAGCGCGACGCTCGCGGTAGGCGGCAAAATCGAATTCGCATTCGCGCAAACGATGGCTACGCTCGCGCTGCCGAACTTCGAACTGTCTGCAGTGCTCGTAGCCGTCACCGTGACAATGGCGGGCGATGGCGGCACCGGAGGCGCAGTATAAAGCGCTACTGGCGAGCCATTTTGCTCGCCGGCTGCCGCTATGGTGCCGACTGTCGAATCGCCTCCGGAGATCCCGTTCACGCTCCACGTGACGCCCGTCCCGGACACTCCAGCCCCGGTGGTGTTTGCCGTGAAAAGCTGCGCGCCGCCGGTCGGAACGCTTACGCTCGCAGGCGAGACTGTAATCGTGACGCTGACGCCACTCGTCAGGGTCACACTCGCT
>JASHRI010000253.1 GCA_030037435.1 Candidatus Acidiferrales bacterium
AGCCAATCCTGAAAAGCGTCGTCGACAAGGCCCTGGCGAGGACCATCACATTCTTGGAGCTCCTCGCCACTATGCAGAAAGAGGGCGTCGAGTCCTATCACGTCGACTTTCTGCGGGACGAATACCGCTTCTACTCGCAAAGTGGTGACTCGTTCGTAATGGATGTGCCGCTTCTGCACGGTGGGGTCGCCCGCGAATTCTCGACAGAGAAACTGGAAGCCATCAACAAGCGCGTCCAGAGTGGGCAAGCCGGGTATCCGGATTTCGTCAGCGAAGGCGCGGTCGCCGGGTGTGCCTACTACATCCTTTATCTCGCCGGGAAAAAAGTGCGCTACTTCGGCCGCAACGGCGGCGAGCACATTCAGCATTTCCCCGGCTCTCGTTGAGAGCTGGCCGAAAGAGTTTAAGGAAAAGGAGAAGACACCATGAAAAAAATATCGCGTTCCGCAGTCAAGTTTGCCGACATCGCCGCGCCTCCTGAAAGGATCTATGCTTTTCTTTCCAATCCCATGAACTGGCCGCGATACGCTGTCGTCAATCTCAAGTCAGTCAGCCCCGGCCGCGATGGATGGTTCAAGGCCGTGACCAAATTCGGCGAGGGCGAAATCAAAGTGGACGGAGTGAAAGAGTTCGGCATTCTCGATCATGTTTGGCGCGATCCGCAGGCTGCTTGGAAGGTCTACAGCCGCGTCGTTCCCAACGGCGAAGGTTCTACGGTGATGTTGACGCTTTTCCAGCCGCCTGTCATGAGCGACGCCCAATTCGACTTGGCTATGAAGGAGATGGACATCGAAATGGCCAAGCTCAAGGAGCTGATGGAAGCTTAGATATCGGGACCTGCGCCATCGAAGTGGTAGACTCTGAAGCTCATGCTATAAGGAGATTCTAAATCGGGGGTTCTCGCGCTTAGGAGCCCGACATGAAGACGACAGCGAAAATCGTAGTGGCAATCCTTATCTGTTTGGTCTTGGCGTTGGTGGTTCTGCGCTTTACCGGCCTGAACCCAATCGGCGACGTGCCCGGTCCCCACAATTATCCGGGGTTATGGCTCAGCGGACAGGTTGTAACTACCCCGGTCACCGATTGGTCGTTCGTCACTCAGTATCGGACGGACAAAGTGCAGACGCGAACCCGGTTCTTGATTCCTCACTCCGTCACAACGGGTTTCATCGTTTATAACGGCCAGCTCTATTTGACATCGTTTTTCCGTGCGGGAATGCCGTTTCCGCAAGGCAAGATGTGGGTTTCCGACGTCATGCGCGATCCGCACGTCCGCCTGAAGTTCGGAGACAAGCTATATGACTGTGTCTTGTCCCCTGTCACCGATCCGGCCGAAAGAGCAGCTGTTCTCGGGGCGAGAGCAAAACAGTTTCCTCAACCTAGCGCCTCAAACCCGATCGGTGGTCCGGTAATGCATCTGTTTCACGCGGTATCCCAGCAATAGGGCGACAGCGTTCGGGCGTGGACTACTTGCCGCTGCTCGTGCCGCTCTGAACTGGCATGTTTGCAGCTTCCCATCCCGCGATGCCACCCGTGATTTCGCCTGCGAGATCGAATCCATCGCGTCGCATTAAACTTGCAGCGATGGACGCTACGCTTTCCACGCCTTCATCACAACGAAATTGTCTCCGCAGCAGGCCTCTCGGCTGGTGGCTGGGTGCTCAGGTCGCTTCGGATGGCGAAGCCTCGGTTCGTCGGCTAACTCGGAGTATTAGTGCCGTTCCGCGCGTTACGTTCTTGAGACGCTTGCAGTACAATCCTGCGCATATTCGAGGGAGAGTCCCGAAGCACCGCGTCCCTGCGCGGACCCCGAGAGCGGAGGAACAAGTATGAAGAGGCTTCTGATTTGTGTGGTTGCCATTGTGTGCTTGGTCGGATTCGCCGCTGCGATTGATCTGCCTCCTATGAGGGAAGGGTTGTGGTCCATTCGTACCCAGACACTCGACAAGGCCGGCAACGTAAAGAGCGACTTCACCCAGAAAATCTGCCGCAGCCATGCGTCTGACGATTCCGCCCGGGCTAAAGCCAAGAACAGACCTGGCTGCAAAGTCTTGAATGAAAATCTGAGCGGGCATACCTATACGATTGAGATGGAGTGCAACATCGGCGGCAGCGTGATCCATACCAAAGGAGTGACCACCAGCACGGGGGCCGACGCCTCCCACTCGGAAACGCATACGACCTATGCGCCTGCGCTCAACGGTGTCAGCGACAGCACGATGATCATGGATCAGAAGTATCTGGGCAGCTGTCCGTCGGGTACGGAACCTGGCGATATCATCCGCGCCGACGGGACGGTGCTTCACACCGGAAAGCCGTGAATCTCGGAGGTACTCTATCGCCTGGTGTGCGGTCCGTTGCCAGTAACTAATTACCGCTACCCCCTAGCCAGGCGATCTGTCGGCACAACGGACGATTGCTATGACTGGGCGGCAAACGTCCGGTCACCCGTCAATCAGGAGTTTGTGCGGTTAAGGCCGTACAGCCAGATGGAAAGCTATCATTTCAGGTGGAGCGGAGAGATTCCCATTTCTGCAGATGTGCCCACAGCGTGATACTTTCCTGCGATTCTCAGGTGCTCAATGCGTGGATAATTCGATGAGCGTAGGGGCTTGCGTATTGAGGCAGCCGCAGCCAGAGCGAACCCAAGAGGTACCCAAAAAGCGACCCAAACACCAGCCTGCGCAATGACCGCTACTATCGTCCCACTCGTGCCGGATGGTTTCTCAGAAACCGCCCAAAACGCAATTACGCAAAAGGCAAAACCAATGACGGAAACAGAGACTGCCGCTGGTAGGACGTACCGTTTCACGGCCACATTACCCTCGTTTCCAGCGAGACGCCGAGCGATCGATTGGGAAAAGAATTAGCTCGAGGCATTATAACACCAACAGCAGCTAGGCGTTCTGCGCAGCAGCAGGCAAATTGCCGCGCAAGCCGACGGCGTCTGCATTTCCCCGCAGCGCCTCGATACAAAAGGCGATGTGCTCCTCGATTGGGACGCCGAGCTCCTCGGCGCCTTTGCGGACATCCTCCCGAGAAACGCCTCTGGCGAACGCTTTGTCCTTCAGCCGCTTCTTCACGGAATCCACTTCGAGATCGAGGATGCTCTTCGACGGGCGCACGTACGTGCACGCCGTCAGGAAGCCGGCGAGTTCGTCGCAAGCGAAAAGCACATGCTCTAGTTGCGATTGTCGCGGCACGTTGCAGTAATCGGCATGCGAGAGGATCGCGCGGACGATCTCTTCCGAGTAACCGCGCTCCCGCAGAATCCTCGCGCCCCCGGCGGGATGTTCGCGATCTGGCGCGTGCTCGTTATTTGGCCAGCGCTCGTAATCGAAATCATGCAGCAAAGCTGCCACGCCCCACGTGTGTTCGTCCGCTGCGAATTTTCGGGCGTACGCGCGCACACACGTCTCCACTGCCAGCATATGTTTCCGCAGCGATTCCGACTGCGTGTATTCGCAGACCAGTTGCCACGCTTCCTCGCGGGTTGGCATTGCGTCTCCTTGGAACCCGCATTATAGCGGCGAAAGGCGCATTCGTGCCCCGTGCGCCTGCGCTTCGTTGTCCGATGGCCCGCCGATGTGACGATTGCGAAGTGGGTCAGTTTGAATTTTCTTGATCGTGGCACAAGCAGTTAAAATTCAAACTGACCCAGTACCGGCGATTGCATCTCCTCGCTGCCTGCGACAGAATCGAGACAAGGAGACGCCCCATGGTAAAGACAACAGTTGACGGCACGTATCGTCAGACCAATCTGTCCAACGAATCGTCGGAGTACCTAGCCAAACGCGAGGAGCTTCGCCTCGCCGAAATCGAACTCATGCGTCAGCGCGAGCGCGTAGCCGAAATGCGTAGGCACCTCCCGCAGGGCGCTCCGATTCAGGACTACCAGTTTGAAGAGGGCCCGCTCGACCTAAACGCAGGAGATGCGCCCACGCGCGCCATCCGCCTCAGCGAACTCTTCACCAAGCCCAATCGGTCGCTCATCATCTATCACTTCATGTACGGAAAACGGCAGACCAAGGCATGCCCGATGTGCACAGCCTGGATTGATGGCGCCAACGGCGTGGCCCACCATCTCGCTCAAAATCTCGACTTCGCTATTGTTGCCGCCGCCGATCTCCCCACTCTTCGCTCACACGCTCGCGCCCGCGGCTGGGACAAGTTGCGCCTCCTCAGCGCTGGCAATAGCACGTTCAAGTTTGACTTTGGCAGCGAAGACCGCGAAGGCCGTCAGGATTCCACCATTTCCGTCTTCACTCGCGACGCCGACGGCACCCTGCGCCACTTTTACAGCGCGCATCCTTGGCTGGCCCCCGACGTCCGCGAGCGCGGCATCGACCTGCTCACTCCCATCTGGCACTTCATGGACCTCACTCCCCAAGGCCGCGGCAATTGGTACACCAGCCTCGACTACGGCACCAAAGTCCATGCTGCCTCCACTTAGTTCAGTCTCGAACGCTCGGTGAAGATGACGCGGCGGTCCTTGCAGTTCTCGCACACGTGAGGTTAGACGATAGTCCCGATAGGTCGGCTAATCACACATTCTGGCATGTACGTTTACCAGGCATTCGATCGTCAGTTTGAAAGTTGGACCTGTTGGGAATAACCTGCTCAGAAACTTGGCGTACTTTGTAAGAGTTGTGGATGCCGCGAGCGTGGAAGGAGCACAGGGATGAAACTCGCAAAGCTCGTTACCGCGTTTGCCGTTTTGACATTCGTTGGGCTTTTTTTGATGCCAACGTCCCTGGAAACGGTCGTCGCGCAGAGTTCGAATGTCGACTTCGACATCGCACTCGACCACGTCGCGCTCAGCGTGCCCGACATCGGACAGTCCGTCGCGTGGTATCAGGAAATGTTCGGCTTCAAGGAAGTCAGACACACCGAGGAACCGAACGGCATGCAGACAGCCCTGATTCAGCGCGGCGACGTCCGCATCGAGTTGTTCCAGTTGCCCGGGGCTGCGCCGCTGCCGGCGTCTCGGCGAGACCCGTCCGAGGACTTTCGCACGAACGGAGTCAAGCACTTCGCCTTCCGGGTGAAGGACGTTCGCGCCGTCCTCGCACAATTGCAGGCCAAGGGTGTGAAAGTAGTCTTTCAACTCCGCGACTACCCTGGCGCTGCATTCGCGTTCGTGAGCGACAACGCCGGCAACGCCGTCGAGCTTATCCAATACAAGCAAAGTGGACCGGTGCGATAAACGCGCCGCTGCTTGAATTGTCCGGTTTCCCCATTTTCCAGGACCGCGTGGTCCGCCCAAGAGCAAATCGAAGTCCTCTGGTTCATCGCCTTGAAAACTGGCTAAAGCTCTCAGATTCGATTGGTCAGTTGTGGGCTTCCATCTCCCAAACTCTCGTCTCGATTTCTTGCTGGAAATGCTCGTAACGCGAGCGCCGAATCATTTCGTCTGGACTGTTCAGAACGAACTGCCAATTTTGACAGTGGTTTCAAGGGCATTTGTAGCGTTCGTTCGATAGTGGCAGCCAAAGTTCGAGGCATATAGGCGCTCAACCTATGGATCCGGACGAAAATTTGGCTCGGCTAAGGCACTTGAGGCGCGGGCATAGGAATACTGAAGCGAAGCTGCGTGCAGGATGACGGGTCTGTCGCAAAGGCTACGCCTTGCGACCTCGCGAACGCTTGGACGAGATTCGTATCTCTCGTACACAACGTGGAGGAGAGTTCGCCATGCCGAACGAACAAAGAGAGGGCCTCGATCGTCGCGGCTTCATGATGACAGCCATCGGCCTGGTTGGCGCTTCGGCTAGTCTTGCGAGCAGTGCCGGCAATGCGAATGCCCAGGACACGAAAGCGCCGCCTGTTGGCCTGGAACCGGGCGCACCGCAAAGAACGGTCTACACCGGCGATGTGATCCAGGGGAAGAAGGTCATCAGCGCTCTTGACGTGAACGATCTGGAGCGTGGCAAAAAGCACGCGTTCTATTTTGAGGGTGTGCAAATGCCTACGGGACAACACTGGTACGTATCGGTGTTAGTCGCCGTGGGAGCAAAGCCGGGCAAGCGTGTCGCTCTGACCAGCGGTGTACACGGTGACGAGATCAGCCCGGTGCACATGATACAAACCGTCATGGGCCATCTCGATCCGGCCCAGATGTCGGGTACAGTGTTGGCGGCCCCTGATGTATCTCGTCCGGCTCTGGAAGGCATGGCGCGTAGATGGCCCAGCTCGGGAAGAGGAATCGACCTGATCGACATCAATCGCGAATGGCCTGGGGATGAGAATGGCGCCAGTGCGGCCAGCCGCCACGCCGGACTCCTGTTCAACAACCTCTTGAGACCGAACGCCGACTACGCGCTCGATTTCCATACCGGGACTACAGGTATGGATGTGACAGCGTTCAATCTCGCCCGGATGGAGCTGCCCGAGGTCCGGGCGATGGCGGAGCTTTTTCCCATCGACCAGATCTTCGATAGCCCCGCTTATCCCACTCTCCTTGCGAATGCATTCATCGACGTAGGCATCCCAGCACTCACGCCCGAGATTGGCGCTTCACGCATCCTAGACCTCAGCATGATCCCTTCGTTCGTCGAAGGCACGATGAATGTGCTCAAGCACCACG
>JASHRI010000254.1 GCA_030037435.1 Candidatus Acidiferrales bacterium
CGGACGTGCAACTGCGCGCGCACCCTCGCGACGAGCTCGCTAGGATCCCACGGGCGAGAGATAGCGTCGTCGGCGCCAATGTCCAGGGCCGAAGTGCGCTCGGCGACAGTCGGACCCACCAGCAGAATGATCCGAATACCCTCCGTTGCCTCCGAGCCATGCACGCTCGCTATCACTTCCTGCGCTGTCGGACTGCACGCGCCTGCATCCAGCAAGAGCAGGTCGCCAGATTGACGCGCGAGTTCCATTCCTTCGGCGAGCGTGGTAACCGCTTGTACGTCGTAGCCTGTCTCGCCGAGACTCTGGGTCAGCTGGGCGCGGGCGGAGGCGTCGCTCTCAAGGATGATAATTTTCTCGCGGCGCTGTTCCATAAGATGGCTCGCCTATCTGCCAGCCTTCAATGCTGCCGCTACCTGCGTGATGCGCGCGCCTTGATGCCTCGCCACCTCGAGTTCGTCAGCAGTCGGAGGTGCGGCGTTTTGTCCCGCTATCGATGAGGCCCCGTACGGCGTTCCATGACCTTGCATGAGCTTCGGGTGAGTGTATCCGGTCGGCACGATGATGAAGCCCAGGTGCGCCATTGGTATGAATAACGTAATCACCGTGGCTTCGTTTCCACCGTGTGGCCCTGCCGTGGACGTAAAAGCTCCCGCCGCTTTTCCGTTTAGCTTACCCTGGAACCACAGGCCGCCAAGACTGTCTATGAATGCCTTCAACTCTGCCGATGTGTTTCCAAAACGCGTCGGCGTGCCAAACACGACACCGTCGGCCCATTCTACGTCGGCTGGCGTTGGGGCGCCGTACTGGGCGAGCATCCTCTTGCTGCGCTCCTCCCATCCGGGAACTTTGGCCATTACGTCCGCAGGGACGATATCGGGCACGCGGCGCAGCCGAACGTCGGCACCGGCTTGTCGGGCTCCTTCAGCAACCGCTTTAGCGAGCGCCTCTACGGAGCCGTCACGCGAATAAAATGCAACGAGAACGTTTGCTTTATGGTCGGGCATCGATAAAGTCTCCTCAGTGAGAACATCACCCCACCGGCGTGTTAGATGTGGGCAGCTATGGCGAAGATTCCCAACATGAACGTCTCTTTTGCACGCATCCATGCGCAGCGCTCGTCGCCGCACAGATTTTGCGCCTTCCTAGCTTTGCGAATCAGCCATGGTCACCGCGATGGCCTTGCTCGTAAGCGTAGCGCTTTCGCCGCGAGCTCGCGCGCGGTCGCCATTACCGGTCACGGAGATTTGCGGTAAAGAGTGTCGATCACCGCTGCGAATCGCTGAGCGATGGCTGCCCGTTTAAGCTTGCCGGTGGTGGTTAGCAGCCCATTCTCCGGCGTGAAAGGCTCGTGGACGACATGGAACGCGCGAATCTGTTTGTAATGCGGCAGTCCAGAATTCAGAGCGTCGAGAGCAGATTGAATTTGGTTGGAGCTTATGCCATCTGCGCCATTCGATGATTCTTTCGTCCGCGATGCCACCAGCACGCTCAGAAAATCTTGAAAGTTGCCGACCACCACAATGTATTCCGCCTCGGGCAAACGCTCGGCCAGAGCGCCTTCAAGAGGCTCCGGGGCGACGTTGTGGCCAGAATTGAGCGCAATGACGCTCTTGAGGCGCCCCATAATGCGCCAGTTGCCGGTAGCATCAACGTCGCCCTGGTCGCCCGTGTGGAACCATCCGCCGGCAAGCGCCTTTGTGGTTTCCTCAGGCCGATTCCAGTAGTGTGGAAAGACGTTCGGACCGCGCGCGAGGATTTCGTTGTCCGGGCCGAGCACCATTTCAACACCGGCCATCGCAGGCCCGACGCGGCCAGGAACTGGATGCGCAGGATCATCCATCGTGCAGATCGCAGTCGTTTCGGTCAAGCCGTACACCTGCAGGACGCGAATCCCAATCATATTGAAAAACAACTGCGTCTCGACCGACAGCGGAGCAGAACCGCAAATCAGGGCTTTAATGTTCGGGCTTATACGCCGGCGGATCAGCGGGAAAAACAGCGCGCTGAGAATTGATAGACAGATCGAGCCAAGCACATCGGATTGATGGTTCTGACGCTTCAAGTAGGCGCCGAACGCGCGGGAGTAGAACCCTTTGCCCATCGATCCACCGCGCTCGCGAATCATCTCCTCCGTTTTTCTGCGGACGCGCTCGAGGAAGAGCGGAACGTTGACGAAGTAATCCGGCTCGGCCACTCTCAATTCTTCGAGCAGCTTAATCAGATCGGTCGAAAGCGCGAGGATGCTACTGCGCGAAAGGCACGTAAAAAGCAGGATGCGGGCGGCCGCCGACCAGAACGGTGCGTACTGATACACGCGATCAGGCCGACTCTGCGAGCCCATCAGTTCGTCCAGGCGCGCATTCGTGCGGTTCAGGACGAACGCAATGTTCGCGGCGGTGAGCACCACGCCCTTGGGTTCACTGGACGTTCCTGATGTGTAAATGATCGTGACCGGGTCGTGATCGGCGTGATGGATTGGTGGCGACGCTTGCGACGCCGCCGTGCCGCCAGCAAACACGTCGTCAAAGAACGCAGTGTCTGGAAACCCTGATCCGGAACCATCGACCTTGGCAAGTAAACGGGCGCTGGAACAGAACAGTAGCGAGGGAGTGGCGTCGCGCAGCACCGCAGAGACTTCCGCTGTCACCTGCCTTGGGTCAAGCGGGACGACGATCGCTCCTTCGGCCATCAGAGCCAGATCAAGCGCGACCCACCGGATGCTGTTGACTGCGAGGATCGCACAACGGTCCCCTGGATGGATGCCGCGCGCGAGGATGAACTCGCGGGCTCGCTGGACATGATCGAGCAGTTCCGCGCCCGTCACGGAAACGAGTCGCGCGCCGTCGTGGACTTCAGCGAGCACGGTGTTGCCAGCATCGCGTTGGAGGCGCCCGAATATCTGTTCCAGGAAGGTCATTCGAGCTGCGCCCTGCTGTGCATTTCGAGCGGTTTTTGAAGAGGCGGGCTAGGCGGCAGAGCCAAAGATTCCGTTGCAAAGGGGGAATTCAAGGTAGCTCCGCGCTGGTTTCGACGCAGGCCGGGAGCCGCATATCGCGTCGCGAACATTGCTCCGGAGCGCATCTTTCGAGCAGAGGATAGCACCAGTTGCGCGGCCTCGAATGCGGACGTTGGCCGGACCCGAGCCGTAGCGGGTTTGCCGCTGCAAGGTGCCAGATCAACGCAGGGACCGAAAGCATGCGGTCCCTGCGCTCAGGACCTAGCTTTCTTAGTCAAGCGGACAGCCGCTGTAGAGGCACTTCGTGACATCACGAAGCATCCCCAAAGCGGTGATTGTGGGCCTCCGGTATGCTTTTTTCATACCAGCAACCCTCCTGTATGGGCTGATTTCGGTATGCGACACACCCTAACACGCTGATGCACGCCGATGTTACAGCTTGGTTGCAACCGAGCCGCCAGTCGGCGATCGGCTGTAAGTCGCTGACAAATAGTCACCTAGCTGCTGTTTGCTTAGGGCCTTGTTCGCCTTGAGGCGCACCGACGGTTTCCTTTATATGCAATACGTTGCACTCAACTCCAGCTTGTGACGGCGATGCCCGCCGTCTTCGATTGCGCGTCGGGATTTCCACAAGAGAGTCGGTGACCCGAAATTCACGGAGAGGCCGAAAGTACGGCAGCGGCACTTGTATTGCCGCACTGATTACGTAGCACTCGATGCCAAGAATTGAATGCCCAGTCGCCTTCACCGCAAGATCAATCTCGTTTGCGCGGAGAGAGTTTCGCTTGACGAAATCCGACCGTTTCCGCAACAATCAGTGAGGGAAGTTTTCTACTCGAGCGTCCCCCACAGACGAAAGGTTTCGAGGGCCAGAGGCGACTGAGGCGCGCCCTAAAAGCTTTGAAACGAGGTAACTAGCCATGGGAAAGATTGTTGCAGCGATGGCCACGGTTCACGCACCACAGCTTTTCGACCGTCCGCCGAGCGAGGATCCGAAGCAGCTTGACGCGGACATCGCGGCGATGCGGTTAATCGGCAAGGACATAGAGGAAGCCAAACCGGATGCGGTGATCGTGATCGGCAGCGATCACCTGGAAACGTTTTTCCTGAGCTCGGTGCCGACGTTTGCCATCCTCTCAGGCGAGTTTTCGCACGCCGAGTTTGCAGGCCGAAAATACGAACTGAAAATCCACGAGGGCTTGACCGAAGACTTGCTGGACAAGCTTATGAAGGCAGGCTTCGACCTGGGATATTCGCAGGACGCCGTGCTCGGCCATGCGTTTGCGGCCGTTTACGAGTGGGTGATCGAGAACCGCCAGATTCCCGTGGTCCCGATTTTCGTCAACGCGTACCTTCCGCCGCTTCCTACGGCAAGGCGCTGTGCAGAGCTGGGCAAGGCGATCGGAAAAATCATCGCCAGCCGGCCGGAGAACGTCGCCATCGTGGCGAGCGGAGGAATGTCGCACTTCCCGGGAACGTGGAAATATCCGAAGCCGGATTTCGATTTCGATCACTGGGCCATTGCACAGCTCGAAAAAGGCAACGAGGAAGCGCTGATCAACCTAACCAACGAGCAACTCGATGAGGTTGGCAATACCGAAATGCTTTCGTGGATGATCATGTTTGGCGCCATCGGAAATCTGCCCGGCGAATTGGTCACGTATCTGCCGACGTGGCACCACGGTCATGCCGTGATGCGATTCTTGCCGCACAAAGGGATTGGCCAGTCGAAAGAAGGCGCTGCCGCGGAGGCCAAATACCAATTCAAGGGCGGGTACGAATTTTACAAGCATCCGTCACCCGCAGCGTACAAGCTCAACAAAGTGCTCTACGACAGCCGGTTCAAGCGCGAACTGCGCTTGAGGCTGATCCACGATCTTCCTTCTGTGGCAAAGGAATACGGCATGACGCCACAGGAAGCGAAAGTGCTTGAGACTTTGCAGGACGACGACATCGAGAAGTTCCGCGACGGGCAGGTGCATCCGCTTGTCGAGGCGGGCGCGCATCCGCTGGGCATGTGGATGGCCGTGATCCGAATGCATGCCGAACTGCGCAAGCTGCGTGCGGCGAAGGCGGAACTCGAAAAGGCTGGCTAGAGCTAATTTTCGAATTGAGGGGACGAATATGAAGGTCGGCGTTGCGGGCCAGGGCGCGTTTGGCGTGAAGCATCTGGAGGCCCTGCAGAATATTCCAGGAATCGAAGTGATCACGCTCACCGGCGGTAATCAGACTGCCACGGGGGAAGTCGCCAAGCGATTCAAAATTCCTCACTTTACGGGCGACCTGAGTGAAAGCCTGAAGCAGCCCGGCCTCGAAGCGATGATTCTGGCGACTCCGACGGGCATGCACGCGAAACAGGGCGTGCAGTGCATGCGCGCCGGAAAACACGTTCACATCGAGATTCCAATTGCCGATTCACTGGCAGATTCGGAAATGCTGGTGAAAGTACAGAAGGAAACGGGCGTCGTCTGCATGGGCGGCCACACGCGGCGATTCAATCCCAGCCATCAATACGTGCACAAAAAGATCAAGGCCGGCGAGCTGAAAGTGCAGCAGATGAACGTGACGACGTACTTTTTCCGTCGCACGAATATGAACGCCGCCGGGCAGCCACGCAGCTGGACCGATCACCTGCTGTGGCACCATTCCTGCCATACCGTGGACCTGTTCCAGTATCAAACAGGCGAACTGGTTTCCGATTGCTACGCGGTGCAGGGTCCGATTCATCCGGAGCTGAAGATCGCAATGGACATGGGCATCGTGATGAAAGTTCCGTCCGGTGCGATTTGCACGCTGTCGCTTTCGTTCAACAACAAAGGGCCCTTGGGCACGCGTTTTCGATACATCTGCGACAACGGAACCTATCAGGCTTACTACGACGATTTGGTCGACGGCGAGGACAAGAAGATCGACCTGACCGGCGTGGATGTATCGATGAATGGAATCGAGCTGCAGGATCGCGAATTTTTCGCTGCGATCAAGGAAAAGCGCGAGCCGAATGCCAGCGTCGGACAGTGCTTCACGGCGATGCAGGTGCTGGACCGGCTTGAGAGAATCTTGAACTCGGCGGCGAAGGCGCAATCAAGGGTTTAAGCCTGCGGGTCCACCACCTGAAGTCTAGGTCTGTTGTATCACCACCCGCGGTACAGCCTGGATTCTGCCGTCAAGGGCGGAATGAAGGCGGTCTTCATCCAGCCCGTTTTCCCACTTCGCAACCACGATTGTAGCGACCGCATTTCCGACCACATTTGTCGGTGTCAGACCCTCGGACATGAGCCGGTGAATTCCCAAGATCAGCGCGACGCTCGCTACGGGTATTGTGCCCGTCGACGCGATGGTGGCGGCAAGCACGACGAAAGCCGCGCCTGTGACGCCGGCCGCCCCCTTTGAAGAGAGCAGCATGACGGCGAGCAGGCCGAGCTGCTGCCATAGAGTCATGGGCGTGTTCGTGGCTTGGGCCAGGAAAATCGCTGCCGTCGCCAAGTAGAGGCAGGTGCCGTCGAGATTGAACGAATAGCCTGTGGGAATCACCAGCCCGACAATCGTTTCGTCGCAGCCCAAATCTTCAAGCTTGCCCATGAGCTGAGGCAGGACAGTTTCAGACGAGGTGGTGGCTAAGACAATCAGCAGTTCCTCGCGAATGTAGCGGATCAGTTTGAATATGCTGAAACCGCACCAGTGCGCAATGGGCCACAAGACTCCGAAGATGAAAATGGGGCAGGTGACGTAAAAACCGCCTAGCAGCTTGCCGAGCGAAACCAGCGATCCCGCACCAAATCTGCCGACGGTGAAAGCGATGGCGCCAAAAGCTCCGATCGGGGCGGTCCACATAACGATGTCGACGATTTTGAAGAGCATGCCGGTGGCGGACTCGATGAAATCGACGACGGGCCTGCCGCGATCTCCGATTTGGGTGAGTGCGAAGGCGCACAGGACGGAAATGAGCAGGACCTGGAGAACGTTGCCTTCGGTAAATGCGCCGACGAACGTAGAGGGAATGATGTTGGTGAGGAATTGCGTGACGCTGCTGGAATGCGCGACGTAGGTTTGGACGGCCGAAGTGTCCAGGTGCGCGAGGTTGACGTTCATTCCCCGCCCGGGACGCCAGACATTGACAGCTGCGAGGCCGATGATCAGAGCGATCGTGGTGAGAGCTTCGAAATAGACGATCGCTTTGATCGCCACGCGGCCCACGCGAGCCACGTCCATCATGCGCGCGATTCCGTGAACCACCGTGCAGAAAATGATGGGGCCGATGAGCATGCGGATCGCCTTGATGAAGGCGTCGCCAAGGGGTTGCATGCGGTCCGCAAGATGAGGATCGAACTGGCCCAAAAGAATGCCGACGATCATGCCGACCAGGACTTGAATCCAAAGAGTCGTGTACCAGTGCTTCGGGCGGGTACGCTTTTGCAGCGACGCCCGGCTTGAGTCACCGCTCATTTGCTGCCTTTCCTGCAAAGGAAGCAGCGCAACAAATTGTCTGGAGGCACGGGACGGGACAATCGTTTCATGCGGCGAGTAATTTACTACAAGGCGCCAGCGGACGTCAGCGCTTCACGGCAACGGGTGGAGCAGCGTTGATCTGCGAGAGGAAACCCAGGGCGTCGGTGGACTGCCATGTCTCAACACACTTCCCAGCCTTGAACTGGTGGATGACGATTCCGGGAGAAATTACAAGCTTCATGGTAGGGGCAATTCCCAAATACTCGCCGCGGTGAGTGCCGAAGAAGGTGTAGCGGTTCGCAACTTTCTCGCCGTCGGCGAACAAGTCTTCACTGCCCAGACGCATGTCGGGAAATCCCTGGCGCAGCTGCAGGTAATAGTCACGGAGGCCGGGAAGTCCCGGCTTGAGGCGACGAGACAATCCGTGAAACAGTACGCCCT
Organism: Candidatus Acidiferrales bacterium; assembly: GCA_030037435.1. Taxonomy (GTDB): domain Bacteria; phylum Acidobacteriota; class Terriglobia; order Acidiferrales; family UBA7541; genus Palsa-295. Next base: position 7,844 of record JASHRI010000254.1, read on the forward strand.
TGTCGAACATCTCGAGATAGCCATCGAGATCTTTTGCGTTGAACAACTCGATGGCGTGTTTCACTGCATTGAGATTATCGACTTCGGGCATAGGGCACCATTTCGCTGGAGTTGATTGTGTCCGGCGTCAATTGTTAGGCTTGTAGTCGCTCTCAGAAGCGTGGTGCCAGAGGAAGTACACTGGGATCGCGCCTGCCGCAGCGCCAAGGATATAGAAACCGATCTTCCCCGGCGAGATGGGTCGGATCGCGCCCCCCGGATGGCAATTTTCATCGGGGGTATTTTCGTAGGTAACGTGCGCGGATTTTCCCTCGGGCACGGTCTGAAGCTGACCGCCATTGTCCAGCACCAGGTCGCCATGAATCGCCGAGATCACCAATTCGTGCGGCCCGGTAATCAGCACCTGGCCGGTCACCGCTTGGCCGGGATTTCCGCGCAAAAATCCGGCGGGAGTAACTAGGATGATCGGTCCGGAAGCGGGCAGCGAAAAGCTGGTGCTTCCGCGGATCAGCAGGACTTCAGCGGTTCCTTGGGTATCCTCGTCGAGTACATCTTCTGAAAGAGTAGACAGATAAATCTGGCTCGTACTCAGTTGCGCGCGCAGTGCGCCCGAATCGTCCGTATCGAGCACGTCGCACTTGTACAAATTGGCTCCGGCGACGGCGCTCTCGCTATCAACGTGGGCATTGTTGGTTTCGACGACCGAGCCGAGCGCTTTCCGGTGTTCCAGGGCGCGAGTGGATCCCGCGGACACCAAGGCGAGCGAACAAAACAGTACGCACAAGCCGGTGAGAAATCGCACGCATATCCTCCGAGAGCGGTCTCAGTGTGTTTCCTAAACCCTGCAGCGTCAATGCGAAGCAGCGGGGCAGTTGTCAGAGTTGCAACAGGGGGGTGCGCTCGGAGTGACTATCGGCGCAAGCGGAGAGGCCCACTGACGAAGGAGTTGCCGCGTTCGTAAAAGCGCAGCCTGCGATGAGTGGCGCGTGAGATCCCGATCCGCGGGCTTACGCCGATTCTGCTTTGCGGCAGAACGGCCCCACCGAGCCATAGGGGGCTTGACGCATCGCATAGGTCGAGGCCATCGAAGCGTTTGTCGATGAGCAGCGCGGCGGCCAAGCGACCGGGGCCGCGCGCAAGGTCGCGCAACTGCGAGACGCCCCGATGACGTTCCATCCAGATGATGCCATCCAGAGGCTCAATGGCGCGGATTAGCACTCCCCCGCCTATCCCCGGCGTTTCGCTAGTGACGTTCATCAACCAGCACGACCCGTAGGTGAAGTGAACGTAGGCGTGGCCGTGCGCGAGAAACAGCGAGCGGTTGGCTCGCGTCAAGCCGCGAAATGCGTGGCCTGCGGGATCGCCGACCGGATACGCTTCGGTTTCAACGATGCGCCCGCTCAAACGGCCGATGGGCAGATCGTGAACCAGCGTCTTGCCGACCAGGAATCGCGCAAGTTCAAGCGTATCGGCGGGTAAGTCCGCGCGACGGAAGCGGCCGATATTGTGTGTCCGGATTTCGAGTTCAGACTTGGGCATGGTTGCGCCACTGCGATTTCGTGCCATTGGTGGCCCGACTGTTTTACCATACTCGCAAGGAGTCTCCACGATGGCTGCCTGCAAGCACTTAAAAGAGATTCGAAAAGTTAAGCCAAGCGCGAACGGGTGCGAGGATTGCCTTAAGATCGGCGATACCTGGGTCCATCTGCGTCTGTGCCTGATTTGTGGACACGTGGGCTGCTGCGACAGCTCGAAAAACAAGCACGCGACGAAGCATTTTCACCAAACCTCTCACCCAATCATCCAGTCGTTTGAACCCGGAGAAGACTGGAAGTGGTGCTACGTGGACCAGGAAGAGGTCGGCTGATCACGAATTCTCGGAGGGACCAATCGTTGACACACAAAGCAACAGCACCGGGATTGTCGCTGCGCGAATCGTGGCCGGCGCTGCCGCTCTCCGAATGGAGCGCGACGCGCGACACGCTGCATATGTGGACGCAGATGGTAGGCAAACTGCGGATGGCCTTGAGCCCATATTTGAACCATTGGTGGCAAGTTCCACTGTACGTCAGTCCGCGAGGACTCACTACGTCAGCGATTCCCTACCCTCTCGGAGTCTTCGAGGCCGAATTCGATTTCATCGACCACGAATTGAAGTTTTCGACGAGCCGTGGCGAGACGAAAACGATGCGTCTGGCTCCGCGAACGGTGGCGAATTTCTACGAGGAGTTTCTTGCGACGACGCGGACGCTCGGCGTCGACGCGAAACTCTGGTCCATGCCCGTTGAAATTCCCAACCCGATTCGATTTGAACAGGACACAACCCACGCTTCGTACGATCCGGAATACGCACAGCGATTCTGGCGAATCTTGGTGAGCGTCGAGTCAATCTTCAAGGAGTTCCGCGGCAAGTTCATTGGTAAAGCTAGCCCGGTGCACTTCTTCTGGGGCAGCTTCGATCTGGCCGCAACACGGTTTTCCGGCCGACGGGCTCCAGCCCGTCCCGGAGCAGACCGCTTGACGCAAGAAGCATATTCGCATGAGGTGAGCAGCGCCGGCTGGTGGCCTGGCGGAGGCGAAATCGCCGCGCCGATGTTCTACGCATATGCCGTGCCCGAACCCGATGGATTTCGCGAGGCTACGGTGAGGCCGAAGCAGGCCTTTTACGACAAGCAACTGGGAGAATTTCTGGTTCCGTACGATGATGTGCGCAACGCGGCCAATCCGAGGGCGATGTTGCTGGATTTCCTGCAGAGCACGTATGAAGCGGGCGCAACGCTCGGGAATTGGGACCGCGCCGCGCTCGAAGTGCCCAACACCTGACGATGAGCCCACGTTGGAAGACTATGCAGGCCAAAGCTGTTGCCCCGCGGGCGGAAGCGCGATACGCCTCTGTTGGCGTGCCGAATAATGCCGGGCGGCGAAATGCCTGTGCGCCCGGCGGCCCCAGGAGCGAACGAAATAGTAATTGATCGCCCCTCCAGCGGCTGCGCTTAGCACGGGAACCAAACGCCCAGCCCACTTTTCGGCAATGTCGGCGCCGACCTTCTCGGCGATTCGGTCGACGATCCTCGGGGCGAGCTTCTCAAAAGCCTGCTTTTCCAGATAATCGCGGCCCAGATCCACGCCAGCGGCGCTCGCCGCCGCAAGCCACAGCTCCACGGCTTCCTCTTCCGTTGCGTAATTGAAACCGTGCAGAAGGCTGAGTTTCTGAAGCAAGCGAAGCGTGATCGCGGCCAGAATTCCCATGTCTGGCAGAACAGTGAAGAAGCCGCCCAATCCAAGGCCTATTCCCTCAACGGCAGCCATCTTTGAAGCAGCGGAGATCGTGCTGCGTGCGATCGGGTCCAATACCTCGGGGCCGAGATGAACCATCTGCGACCACGATTCCACCTGCAGCCCGTGGGCGCGCCTGAGATGGCGGAGATACTTTGCGTCGTCGATTCGGATTTCATTGTACGCGCGGCGAAATCCCTCGCCCGTGGACGCCCGAAGCACCCGGCCGACCCAACCGCGTTTCCTGGAACCATTGGCCATGCCACATTGGATGCGCCGAAACGCCCGAATGGATTTGCAAAAGTGCATTGGATGCCGCATCATGCTGTGCTCTGGTCGATTCCATTCTGCGCGCCGTCCGCAGGGTACGGGCGGAGGCACAAATCGAGCCTGTCTCGCGGCGTCCCTGGATTTCGTGGCGGGCGAGCCAGCTGCATAATTCTCAAGCGAAATAAGGGGGAAATTGAATGCGTAGGCCCGTGAGTATCGCTCCGCCAAAGGGAAAACTGGGAGTGCTGACGCCCGGGATGGGCGCCGTCAGCACCACATTAATGGCGGGCGTTGAATTGGTGCGGCAAGGAGAATCCGTTCCGGTAGGGTCCCTGACACAGATGGGCACGATCCGCCTGGGCAAGAGGACGGAAGCCCGCGTCCCGAAGATCAAGGATTTTGTGCGGCTAGCCGCGCTTGACGACCTGGTGTTTGGGGGCTGGGACGTCTTTCCGGACAGCGCATATCAAGCAGCAAGCAAAGCGGGCGTCCTCGAACACAAGGACCTCTCGAAGGCCGAGAAGTTTTTGAAGAATATTCGTCCCATGAAGGCCGCGTTCGATCAGAACTACGTCAAGAATCTGTCCGGCACAAACGTCAAGAAGGGAAAAACCAAGTTTGACTTGGCCGAGCAGATCCGCGACGACATCCGTGATTTCAAGAAGAAGAACAAGCTTGACCGCCTCGTGGTGCTCTGGTGCGGATCGACCGAGGTGTTTCTCAAGCCCGAGAATGCCCACGGCGACCTGGCATCCTTCGAGAAAGCCATGAAGACGAATCACCCCGCCATCGCGCCGTCGATGTTGTACGCCTACGCGGCCATCAGCGAAGGCGTACCCTACGCCAATGGCGCGCCAAACCTCAGCGCCGATATCCCCGCGCTCGAAGAGCTCGCGAAATCGAAAGATGTGCCGGTGGCTGGCAAAGATTTCAAGACCGGGCAAACCCTGATGAAGACAATTCTGTCGCCCGGATTCAAGGCTCGCATGATTGGCCTGAACGGATGGTTCTCCACGAATATTCTGGGAAATCGCGACGGCGAGGTGCTTGAAGATCCGGGCTCTTTCAAAACGAAGGAAGAATCGAAGCTCGGTGCGCTCGAATACATTCTGCAGCCCAAGGTTTATCCCGAGCTGTACGGAAAATTCACCCACAAAGTGCGCATCAACTACTATCCGCCGCGCGGGGACAACAAAGAAGGCTGGGATAACATCGACATTTTCGGCTGGCTCGGCTATCCCATGCAGATCAAGGTCGATTTCCTGTGCCGCGACTCGATTTTGGCCGCGCCCATCGCGCTCGACCTCGTTCTGTTCCTCGACCTCGCCAAGCGTGCCGGAATGCACGGAATCCAGGAATGGCTGAGCTTTTACTTCAAGTCGCCTATGTGCGCGCCTCAGCTTTACCCGGAGCACGACCTGTTTATTCAGTTGATGAAGCTGAAAAACACGCTGCGCTGGATGATGGGAGAAGAACTAATCACTCACCTTGGCGCCGAATACTACGACTGATTGCAATTCCAGCTCGCCTAATTCGCCGCGCGCAACACGGCAGCCACAAAGCGGACCAGCCGCAGTTCTTCGATAAGCGATGCATCCTTCTCAGGGTCCACGTGCGAAAACGCACCCGTGATCAGCAGGGCCCGCACATCCCGGCGAGGAATGTCTCTGGCAAGCCATAGACTCTCTGCGGGCGGAATGATGTTGTCAGCGGATCCATGGAGGATGAACACCGGCGTGCGCAGCGACGCAAGCTTTCCCTGTGGCGAGATGGCTTCGAGTTCGGCCTGATCCTTCTGAATCGCGCTGAGGATCTGCGAACGCACTTGGTCGATTCGGCGATTTAGCAACGCGTCCATCGTAACCCGCGATTGGGGGCTCAGCTTTTCGAGCAGCGGAGTGGCCTTCTCTGGCTCCTCCCACAGCCAATCCCGCAGGGCCTCGTGAGCCACGGGCAAATCCTGCGCGGGGAAAAATTGCTGAAGGTGTGCGTAGACGAAAACCGAAGCTCCGTAATCGTGCGCCGCATGCGGCACCATGCGCCCATCGGGCATTTCTTCCTCGCTAGTCGCCAGAAAGCGCGAGACACGCACCAAATTATCGTAGGCGCCCATCAGCACCAGCGCACGAATGTACGGTGCGTAACCTCGATCGCATGCCGCCAATAGCGACAGCCCGCCTGCGAAGCTGATTCCCGTCACAGTCACTGGCCCGGTGTCCAACCGCGCATCAAGCCACTTCGCCGATTCACCAATCGTCAAAATCGAAGCGGCATCCACGTGGTAGTCCGCAAGCGAATCGACTTGTGGCGTCAGCACCGCGATGCCAGTGCCGGCCGTGGCCCGCGCGAAACTCACTAGCCGCGATTCGTTAATGCCCAGGTGGTGTATGCCATGAACTGCCACGATTCCGCGCGGATGTGCAATTCCCACTGGCAAATAGAGCCGCGCGCTCACGGGTCCGCTGGGCAGCGGAATGGTGACGTCCTCCGTTCTGACCCCGCGACTTCCCAGGCGCAACAGTACTCCCGATGCCTGGGGGTTGGCGAAATGGGCGAGCAGGACGTAGCTACGAAATTCAGACGGCAGAAAGCTGATGGCATACAGAAGGAGGGCCAAAATCACCAGCCATAGAAGCCACCGTCCGCGGAAGCGCCGCGTCGAGGGTTCGCGCAACTGAACGGCAGGGCCCCGGGCGTGGACCGCATCGGTGCTCATAAAATCCCGGGCAGTCTATCACTGAATTGTCAAGTCAAGGAAATGCCGATGAGTCGTCAAGTCGTCCGTCAACTCGGGGTGAAAAGTCGAAGCCAGAAATCGATCCTGCTGAACCAAGACCGGGCGACCTTCATATTCGGCGAGCACCTCAATTCCCTTGCCGACCGAATCGATAATCGGCGCGCGAATGAAGACCATTTCTATCGGTGTCTCGCTGAGTTTCGTCGAGCCCATGTGAACGTCGCTCGCGAGCTGCCGTCCGTATCCGTTGCGAAGTACAGAGATGTCCAGCAATCCGAGTGAGGCCTGCGCGGGACCGCTGACCTGGCGCGCCAACAGTATTGCGCCGGCGCATGTGCCGAAAAACGAGCCACCGTCCGCCGCGAACTGCTTCAGCGCGCCGAATAAGCCTTCTTCGGTCATCACTTTCAAATGAGTCGTACTCTCGCCGCCGGGCAAAATAATTCCATCGACGTCCACCAGGTCATCCGGCCGGCGCACGTATGCGTGCGGGACGCCGAGCCTATCGAGCGCCCGCGCATGAGCTTCGTAATCACCTTGAATCGCTAGAATCCCGATCTTCACGTTGCTTTATCCCACAGCGCGCTACCATCCGCGAGTCTGCAGCAAATCCTTTTCTTCCAATTGGCGAATATCGAGACCCTTCATTGCTTCACCAAGCTCTTCCGAGGCTTCCAGCACGATCTTGGCATCCTTGAAATGAGTGGTCGCCTTCACGATGGCGCGCGCACGCTGCGACGGGTCGCTGGATTTGAAAATTCCGGAGCCCACGAACACCGCCTCCGCGCCCAACTGCATCACGAGCGCCGCGTCTGCCGGAGTAGCCACGCCGCCCGCGGAGAAATTAGGCACGGGAAGCTTGCCGTTCTTCGCAACCCAGCTCACCAAATCGAGCGGCGCTCCGAGCTCCTTCGATTCGTGCACCAATTCCTCTTCGCCGAGCGTCGTGAGCCGCTTCATCTGCCCTACGATCGCGCGCAAGTGCCTCACGGCCTCGACGATGTTCCCAGAGCCGGCCTCACCCTTAGTACGAATCATCGCCGCGCCTTCGGCAATGCGCCGTAGCGCCTCGCCCAGGTTTCGCGCTCCGCAAACGAACGGCACCTTGAAGCCGTGTTTCCACACGTGATGCTCTTCATCAGCCGGCGTCAGCACTTCGCTTTCGTCGATATAATCCACCTCGAGTGCTTCCAGCACCTGCGCCTCGGCGAAGTGGCCGATGCGAACTTTCGCCATCACCGGAATCGATACAGTGTCCATGATGTCGCGAATGATCCTGGGTGCAGCCATGCGCGCCACGCCCCCTTCTTTGCGTATGTCCGACGGAACGCGTTCCAGCGCCATCACCGCGCACGCGCCTGCGTCTTCCGCGATCTTCGCCTGCTCGGCCGTGGTCACATCCATGATCACGCC